>JAFGTC010000008.1 GCA_016934335.1 Candidatus Omnitrophota bacterium
ATATATTAAAAAAAAGAAAAACGCATTAAAAATGTCTCGACAGAGTGAAAATCGGACATCCTTATTCAATCCACGAATTGCTGCGATACAATAGGAAGCGAAAAACAAAAAGAAAATCTATTCTTCTCTGTTTGAATCGCTGGGAGGCCAGAGAAAATCGGCGTCGTTTTCGAGGTGACGATGAGTAAATCGAATAAGAAAAAATGGTCTTGGCTAAAAAAGCGGTTGGTTCTCGCTTTCGTATTTTTTGTGTTTTTTGTCGGGCTTCCCTCCATTTTCTACTGGCAGACCATGATGATGTCGGTTGTATTGTCGGCGCTGAATTCCCAATATGGAGTGACAGTCAAGTATGATAAACTTGAACTCAATCTCATTCCTTGTGAGATTTCCATTCTTTTCCCGCGGATCATGGATTCCTTGAAAAATTTAATGGATCCCATTGCTTTTGCGGATGGAGTGGAATTGTCGATTTCCACGCGAAAGGCGCTGCGCGGTCAAATAGACGTCCATCGAGTTCATGCCGAAAATTTGTTTATCGATGTTACAGCGGATCAACAGGGGCGTTTGAATTGGATCCCGGTGATCGAACGGTTTCGCTCCCAGAAGCCGAACGCTCCTCAAACTTTGGCTCTGGCCCAGCCGGAGGCGCCCTCAAGTTCGAATTCGCAGGAAGCGGCGGCGCAGAAGGTACTCCCGGCGGCCTCTCCCATTGCAGCAGAAAGCCCCCTTGCGCTTGCATCTCCCGTGCAGCGAAGCGTTGAAGAAAGTAAAATCGACGCATCGTCGACCTCTCCCATGGAATCAGGCATGCAATCGCATCTCAAGGTTCCCATTATCGATATCGAAGATCTCTTATTGAACTACCATGATCAGCGGAACGAGGAGACGCTGGCCATTCGCATGGATCGCTTCACATTCGATCCCCGGCAATATGACATGACCTTGATCAACCCTCTCGCCTATCAGGTTGGCAAGGGCAATCCCGTTTTGTCGATGAAGCGTCTCCGCATTCAGAACGCGCTGGCTCTTCCCGGAACGCCTCTGCATTTAACGATGGACACGGTGCACTTGAACGGCCGTCAGATCGGACCCACGGAATACGACTTTCATTTCATGTCGGAACTTTGGATTCACGTCTACCGGAAAGTCGGGGAGGCGGTGAAAAGTCGTAAAGAGGAATCTCAGGAGATAAAAACGCCGATCGGTTCGCTGCAGGCGATCAACGTCTCCACCGAGATTTACCCTCTGGAAGGGGGGAAAAACAGTCCGGGCGCGTTAACCCTATCGATCAATGATGTTTCGTATCTCTACAGCAAGGACGAGTTGGTTCTGCTCGGCGTGGTCTTGACCGAAGCGGGGAAAACCTTGCTTCGACTGGATCGAATCGTATTAGACGGGCTGGCGACGAAAAATGTTCAGATTCAGAATCTTGCAATGAGCGGGGGGCGCATGGACATCTATGAGGATCAGGAGGGGGGATTGAACCTGATTCGCGCTCTGGAGATGATTCGAAGCATCATCGACTCGCTGGCGCCGAAAGAGGAGCGAACCGCCAGCGCGCGGACGCCTTTTTTGGAGGCGCTGCGAACCGCATCCCTTCATGACAACATGATTATCTGGCATCGGGAAAATCTTCCCGTTCAGCAGATCGCTTTGGGCCAATTGCAATATACGGCAAGTGAAAACGTTGTAAACGCAACCGATTTTTTGCTGTCTCGAAGGAATAACGATAAAAATACAATCATCGCTATCCCCGAGATCATCGCCTACCATTCCGGAAATTTGCAGGAGAAAACATGGAATCATCTGATTCTCAATGAAGCCGATTTTCAATTAAACTGGCTGCCGGATTATTTTGATCTTATTACGACGGCTTCCGACTGGATATCTCTGCCCGGCCGGGTTCGGCGAGGATTGGAAAGGGTGAAAGAGCCGCCGAATCCAAGACCGTATTTGATCGCCGACATGCAAATCAATGAAGCCAATGTGCGCTTGATGGACTACACCATGGATCCTCCCATCCGGCACCGATTGAGCTCGTTTAATCTTCGTTGGAGCGATATGCAGTTGGGCCGGAAGGATGCGCCGATGACGCCTTTAATCGTGGAGGCGGCCTTGGCGGAGCCGTCGGCGGGATCCGTCTCGTTTCAGGGAAGCGTTTCGCCGTCGGGTTTTCCATTCAATATCAAAGGCGACGCAACCTTGTCGATCAATGAAATGACGGTCTTGAATCCTTATCTATCCGCATCCGAAAAAGCGCTGCCGGTGCGGGTGACGAAGGGATCGCTGCGCACCAACGCAAGCGCCGCCATCGTCAATAATTATGTGAATGGAATCGTCGATCTTTATCTGATCAATCCCGTATTTGAAATGAAAGACAGTAATTGGCCGCTGCAGATCGATCAAAAAACGGTAATCAATACGCTGAATAAGATGAAAGACAAGAACGGCGTCCTCGCTTTTCCGAATAATACATGGACGGGCGACATCCGCGATCCGAAATTCAAGCGGGGATTGGGGCTGAACGATCTGTTTTGGAGCAACATTCAAGGCGGGCTGGCCACGGTCTTCAATCTTCCCTTTGACATTGTCGGCTCGTTCAGCAGCGTTGTAAAAAAACTGTTTGGACAGTAAGGGTGGGTTGGGGGCTTATCGAGCGCATGCATTCGATGAGACGGTTCGGTCTTTTATCGGCGAGAATTGACTTAAGGATTTCTCTCCCATTCCGGTTTAATGAGTAGAATCGTTACTATATACGAGTCTGTCTACCGTTTTGCACGTATTAAGACAGGCGAAAAACATCTATCCTATCGGAAGGTTAAAGAGGCTTTCATGATTGGATTGATTCGAAGAATGCGTATGATCCCGAGGATCTTTTTTCAATGTCTTGCCGGCTTCGTCCTGGCGCTTTTTGTAGATCGCATCGTCTATGCGCATCCTCCCAACGAATTGGAGCGAGTTCCTGCGCTTTCGTTGAATGGCGAGTGGATTGTTTACATCGCGGACTCCGAAGAGCCGGTGGTTGAATCGGCTCATTTGGGAATCGATTCGCCTTTTTCGAATCCAGTGAAAATGGACATCCCCGGGCATTTTCAACTGCAGTTGGAGGAAATTCAAAAGCCCTCCGCTTCGCTGTTCAACGAATATTATCGGCGTAATTTTCGCCTGCCCGCTTCCTGGCAGAATCGGCGGATTCTTCTGCGCTTCGATGGAGTCTTATCGCCTTACGAAGTTTGGATTGACGGGAAGCGCGTGGGACGCTGCGATTTTCCGATGGGGCGGGCGGAATTCGACATTACGGATGCCTTAAGTTCGGAAAAAAATCATGCGGCGGCCGTGAAAGTTTTAACCAGTGAAACGCCCGATCTTCGTCCATTGACGGGGATTTTTCGAGACGTCACTCTTTTGGCCCTCCCCAACCGTTCCATCGAGAAAATACTGGCGACGCCGGAAATCGACGCGGCCGCCGGTGACGCCAAACTACATATTGAAGTCGCGCTTTCTCATATCCCGCCGGCGACCGGCGAGGAAGATGTATCTGTTTCTTTGGAACTTTTTACGCCGTATGGCGAATCCGTCGCGCAAACCACAATTACATGGTTCGAAGAAAAAGAGGGGAATTTAACGGGCCGCGCCATTCTGCCGGCCGATAACCTCAAAACCTGGACCGCCGAAACGCCGGTTCTTCATCGATTGACCGCCGAATTGAAAGCAGGCGATCAACCGGCGCATCGAACAAGCGTCCTTGTAGGGATTCGGCGGATCGAGACGCGCCGGGGCGTCTTGGCGGTCAACGGAAAACCCGTTCATTTACGCGGGATTCTCTATCGCGAATCTCATCCCCAAGCGGGCTGGGCGCTGCGCGAAGATCAGTGGATCGCCGATCTGCGGCGCATGAAAGAAGCCAACATCAATGCCATCCGCCTTGCCGCCCGCCCGCCTCATCCCCGGTTTCTGGAACTCTGCGATGAGATGGGCTTCTATGTGATTCCCGATCTTCATCTGCCTGATGCCGCCGATCTGCGCGACAAAGCGCTGCGCTCGATTATCGAGCGGAATTTCAATCATCCCTGCATTCTGGCTTGGAGCCTGGGCGATTGTTCGTCGTGGAGCGAGGCGCTCGAAGAATCGGCCGAGAGGATTCATGCGCTGGATTCATCCAGACCTCTGCTCGCGGCGGGGCTTTTCGATCCAACTCTCTCCAATCGCATTGACATTCTCGCTCCTCGATATCCAACGCAGAGCGAGTTGAAAAAAATCCTGCGCCAAAAACGCCCTGTAATCGTCGCCGCCCATACGCCGGCCGTTGACGGCGCTTTGGAGGGATTGGAAGAATTGCAGCGTTGGATTTATGAAGAACCGGCTCTTTCCGGGGGGATGCTGGAGCAGTTCGCCGACGACCGGTGGGCAAGCGGCGAGCGCGCTGGCTCCGCGCCATGCGGAATCCTGAACGAAGATCGAACGCCGCAAATGGATTTTTGGCAGCTGCAGCGCGTCTATTCGCCGCTTCGCATCGAGGAGCGCGAAGCGCGCATCAAATCGGGGCGGCAGACGATCGAACTGCATGTCGATAATCAGTATGATTTTACAAACCTGCGCGAACTTTCGGGGAGTTGGATTCTACAGCGCGATAATCAACCGATTTTGAGCCGTTCTCTCCTGCTTGATCTGCAGCCCGGCAAAAGCATGCAGACGGCGGCTATGGTGGAGATCCCCGACGATCTCGACGAACACGATTATTCGCTGCGTTATCAATTCGCCGAAAAAACGGGGCGGGCGGTTTATGAACATGTCGTTCGCCTGCGTCCCGGCGATTGGGAGAAGGATTTCCTTTCCCGTTTGAGCGATCTGCATTGGGATAAAAACTGGCGGGCGACCGCCGGACCGCTTCGAGCCCAGATCGAACATCGCAACTATTCGTTCATTATCCAACTCGCTTCCGCTGAATGGTTTATGCGCACGCAGGAGCATAATGTGCGCCTGATCACCGGCGGCCCGTATATCCGATTGAATCGATCCAAGCCTTCTGCGGCCTCTGCATCGGAGGACGAGACGCCGGCGCTGCTTCGAGATTTATGGGTGGATTACAAGGAGGTCGATAAACTCGATAAAAACAATGAATTGCGCACTCATGTAATGGACGCGAAATCGGGGCCTGACAATCCGGCCGCTCAGGCGCAAATCGATATTTTATCCTCTCCGTTTGGGTTTAACGATATTCGATTTTCAATTCGATTGCGCGACGATCAAACGGCCGGCGAGTTGGGCCTGGCGTTTCTGGCGCCGCCGACGCTGAGCGAAATCGTCTGGATGGGAGACGGCCCTTATCCCTCTTATCCGGGAGTGTCCGCTTTGAATGACTGGGGGATTTTTTCTTTCAAGCCGATTGATCGGATCGTTCCCGGCAATCGCATGCGAGTCAATCTGCTGGCCCTCCGCGACGAGCGCGGCTATGGTTTGGGGGTGATGGCGTTAGACGGCCGCATTTCCATCGAACCGGTGAAAGAAGGGAGCCTGATCACCGTCAACTGCGCTACGGCCGGCGTAGGAAGCCGCACGCAGCCCACGCTGCATCCCATTTCCGAGAAAGAGCGATCCGGCGCTTCATTCACCGCTTTTCGGCTCATTCCCCTGACGCGCAATCAGCATCCCTCGCTGTTTGCGCGGCTTTGGGCGGATCAATAATGGAAAATCAAGTGTAGTATCGTTGTTTTTTCTTGCGTTTAGACATCTGATTCCAACTCTGATTATGCTATCATGGAGAATCTCATTTTCTCGATCGTATGTGATTCAAGCATGATTGAATACAGTCAATTTTTCAGCAACTATACCTGCCCGAAATGCCGCGGACGCTCTTGCTATACGTCTGAGGCGTCCATCGGCGCATTGCCGCGCAGACTTTTTTCCCGGTCGAACGATGACCGGTACGTCATCGTGACATGCTCCTTATGCGGGTACAGCGAACTCTACAGCCTGAAAGTACTGGCTTCCAGTCAATCCGAAGCGACCGCTAAAAAAACCACGCCGGCTGTCGAGAAGCCTTAATCAGAAATTTTTTTCGAAAAATAAAATTGTCTGATTGATCAGCCATTCAATGGGCGGGCTTCGATAATCGTTCGATATACCACTGAGCGTTTTTGCGCAGATGCGGAGCGACGGCCTCCAGGGAAACGCGGCGAAACAGTACCAGCGCTTTTTCGAGCGAAGCCGGATCGCCCATCTGATACAGCGCGACGCCTTCATTGTAAAGAAAAGCGGTTTCGGATGGATGAAGATCGCGGGCGGCGCGGCATAAGTTGGCCAGCATCTCGTAATCCTGCTTTTTGAAATACACTTCGCATAAACTTTTCGCCGTGACCGCCGATGTATCCTGGATGGTAATCAGAAAGAAATCTTCGGCGAAATCGAGCCAACCCATTTTCTCGTAAAGAGAAAGCAGAGCGCGCTGCGCGGCGGGATCGGCGGGATTGGCGAGCACCTTCTTTTGCAGCGGCGCGACGCCCGATTTTTCTTCCATATACGATTTAAGATTCAGAATTTCTTTTTCTTTTTTAGGATAATAATTTTTCAGCCGGTAATAATCATCTTGCACGACGCCGTAAAATCGGCGGTGGAACAGGCATTTCTCGCGCAGAATCAAGGCGTTGAATTGATCCTTCTCCTGGGGCTTTTCGCTTAAAAATTTTTCCAGTTCGC
>JAFGTC010000080.1 GCA_016934335.1 Candidatus Omnitrophota bacterium
AAGAGGCTCCATGCGCCCTCATCCACGCGGTATGAATAGAGGAGACGATCCGGCGGGGTATAATTCCATTTATCCATGCCGGAATAGGCGATATTGATATTTTCATCCAGCAAGAAATTATCCGCATTCTTTTGGGGGTCCAAGTAAGTTTGCGGAGGATCGAGATCGGCTGTTTTATCATACAAAGAAAGACCGCTCGCCGTACCGGCCCATATGCGCCCCCGGCTGTCTTCCAACAATTTGTATGTGCGGGAAGTAGCCAAGCCGTCTTCATGGGTATTAGACACCCAATAACCATTTTTATATCGATGAACCCCGTTTTGCGATGCAACCCAGACACCGCCCTCGCGCGTGACAATGATATCGTGCACGTTCGCCAATCCCGTTTTGATGATCTCCCAATCCGAACCGGAAAATTCGAGCAACTTATTATGCTCTCCCGCCCAAAGAGCGCCGTCCGGCGTCAATGCGATGCAAAAGACGCCGCTGAATTTACCTGGGAGATCATATCGCCCCTGCGCTTGTAATTTCCCATTTCTCCATTGTCTGATTCCATTAGAAACAGCCATCCATACGCCGCCGTCCGGCGCTTCCAGGATATGATTAGGCCAATGGCCCATGTAATTTTCATGGATGTCATTGATAACAGTCGTGAAATTTTCGCCGTCATAAGAATCTAATCTATGATGCCCGGTTTCTTGATCCGATGAGATGATCCAAATATTTCCCTCATTATCGGGCGCTATCAGCTCCCACTTCCGGTTTTCCGGATTCAGAAACACAGAGAAGTCGGCTCTCCGGCTTCTCAACGTCATGAATAAAAGATCTTGATCATAAGTAATAATGGCAATGCGGCCGTCTGGCCATGATGCGATAGACTGCTGAGTGTACTTGGCCGCTAACTTATTGTCTGGAAGAAGATATTCCCGCCAATCCTCTTTGTCTAAAACAACAATCCTGTCTTCATAAGCGAAAAATAAACGGCGCTGCTTGTCTTCATAAATGGTATAGACCGGTTTTTCTAGATGCTTCACTTCATCAGGAGTTTCCCAAATGGGCGGCGCATATCGAGCTACGCCGCGAACAGACAGCCAGAATGGGCCGTTCGGCTCTACTGCCATCCCGCGAATATACCCGGAAAGATCATCCTTTCGCGAGACGATTTCTTCTTGGCGATTGACGACATGAGACAATGTATAACTCCTTACATCCTTCATGGTGTGAAACGAGAATGGAGAAGCCAGCGCGGCGTCTTTCAGCAGCCAGAAATCCTTTTCCTTACCCGGCCAGCCGATGAGAACGTCATTGTTTTCATCCTGGAAAAGAGGCGACCATTTTTCTCCGTCGAAGCCTAGTAAAATTCGCTTGCCTATCTGCTCGGAAAAGGCGGCCCCCCAAATTTCTCCATTCTTCGCTTCGATGGGAAAAGCCAAGTCGCGATAGGGTGAATCCGGCGGGAAAGTGAATTCCTCCCAATGATAGGAGCGATCCTTTTCCGCAGGGTCTCTTGGGATGGTTCGACTCTCCATTTCTGTCAGTTTGGCCAAACCTTTTTCTCCGGAAATCCAAACGGCGCCCTCACGGCCTTCCCTCATGTGTATGAAACTAACCAGGTTGGTTTCATCGGCGCGCTTGAGAATGCGCGTTTCATTCGCATCGGCGTCGAATTCTATTAATTCATCATTGAAGAGAAATAGCACTTTGTCTTGCGAGCGAGGCAAAAAATCAGAAAGAAAAACGGTTCTCAATTCCTCGATCTCATAACTCGCGGTTTTTCTGATTTGATTTTCACCTTCAAATTCAAATCGACTGAAGCCTCGAGTTTGACCCGATGAAACATTAACATCGAGCGTCCAAACAACGCCGTCAGAACTTTCTTTGGCTATTCTGGCAATATCGTGATCTTTATCGATGACATGGATGCTGTATCCATCCATCCATGAACAAAAATAACCACCTTCGAAATGAGAAGTAACATACAGACGGCCGCTTTGGCTGTAATCAAACCAGCCGACATATGCGCCGACTGGATTGCCGGGATCATTCCAAATGCGCCAATGCACCAACTCCTGCCCGAATCCCGATGCGGAGAGAAATAAGGTAAAAAAAAGTCCAATCGATTTCTTCAATTTACTCTGCATGCTCCATCCCTGATCAAAGAACGGCGACGCCGTCCAACCGTTTCATTATACCAAAATAAACAACTGTTCGCGTAAATAAATGAACGCTGAATGGATCACGCTGAATCTGTCGCCCGAACATCAGATCGCTGAATTACGAATTTACTTTTTCCTTCCCATAGGAATGTTCAACATTTCCTAAATGAAGGCAGCATTCAGTAATTCCATGCAAAATATATTTGTTAATAAATATTTACATTTAAGTTTCCGTGAAAAAAAATACAATATACAACTCCAAAATATGTTACAATAGATCGATTTTTACAAGAAACCATCGCCAATCATTTCTGATAAGGAGAGGGCAATGCCTGATAAAAAAGGAAATCACTCCGAGATTCCTGATGGCGTGTCCCGACGGTCTTTTTTAAAGGGAATGGGAACAGGAGCGGCAATCCTGCCGGCTCTGGGAAAAACCGTTGAGGCCGCCGATCTGGAAAATCGCTTCGGACCGGAACCGGCGCCAATTACCCTCACGATCAACGAAAAAATCTACCACCTGCAAGTGGAGCCGCGCGAAACCTTGATTGAAGTGCTGCGCAACCGGCTGAATATAACCGGAACCAAAGTTGTCTGCGATAACGGATCATGCGGCGCCTGCACGGTTTATCTGGACGGCGCCCCCGTATATGGCTGCATGATGCTCGCCGTCAAAGCGCAGAACAAACAAATAACCACCATCGAAGGAATAAGCCAAAACGGCAAACTGCATCCTGTGCAGGAAGCCTTTATCGAAGCGGATGCATTGCAATGCGGCTTCTGTACGCCGGGCTTCGTGATGTCGATGGCGAAGGTGTTTGAGGAAAATCCCAAAGCGTCTCTCATCGAAGTCAAGCAAGGCTTGGCCGGCCATATATGCCGCTGCGGGGCCTACGCCCAAATTTTCAAAGCCGCCGAGAACGTAAGCAAAAGGAATGGAGGGTGACGATCATGGTAAAAAACATCTCCGCCCTGATAGGACATGATGATGTCACGAAACTTGTCCAATTTGATGTTCCGGACGGCGAACCGGGATTTTGGGATAAACAATACAAATTTGTCGTCGCCGGCGAAAAACCGGTGCGGCGCCTGGACGGAATGGAGAAAGTCACGGGAAAAGCGAAATACACCTATGACATCTATCGCCCCAATCAGCTCTGCGCTGAATTGGTGCTCTGCCCGCACGCTCATGCCAGAATAGTCGGCGTCGATGCATCGAAAGCGGAAAAAATGCCCGGCGTGCGCGGCGTTATGCTCGCCGAGAACCTCGACGCCGCCATGTTCGCGGGTTGGATTATCGCCATGGTGGCCGCCGATACCATCCAGCAGGCTCGAGACGCCGCCCGCTCCGTTCTTGTTGAATATGACGCGCAGGATTTTGTCGTGCTGGAAGACGACGCCGGCAAAGACGACAATCCGATCCGGAAGCCGAGCAGCGGAAATCCATCCATAAAAGGGGACGTCGAGAAAGGCTTCCAGGAAGCCTTTGCCGTCCATGAAGCCGAATATGTGACGCAGACCACGCCGCATAACTGCCTGGAGACTCACGGCTGCGTCGCCGAATTCAAAAACGGCGAATTGACCGTTTGGTTTTCCACGCAATCCCTGTGGAGCATGCAGCAGGCGGTCGCCGGATATGGCGGTATGCCGCTGAATAAAACGCGCGTGATCACCGAATACATGGGCGGCGGCTTCGGCAGCAAACTGTTCGGCGAACAGTTTGCCGATATGTGCGTCAAAATGGCGAAGAAGATCGGACGCCCCATTAAATTCATGGCGAACCGGTACTTTGACAGCGTGGCTTGCGGAAACAAGCCAGCCGCGAAAATGCATGTCAAAATCGGGGCGCAAAAGGATGGTGCTTTTACGGCGATCCGGGCTGACTGCTTGAATTATCCCGGATTCTCCGGCGGCGCCAGCGTCGCCACTCCCTTCCGAAGCCATTACGAATGCCCCAACATCTATACACAAGAAACGAATGTCTATACCAATACCGGCCTGTCTCGACCATTCCGCGCGCCCGGCCGCCCGCAGGGATCTTTCGGCCTGGAAATGGCCATCGAAGAATTATGCATGAAGATGGGACTCGATCCCTACGAAGTGAAAATCAAAAATGTCGATGTCAGTCCGCTCGACCCGCGAAAATACCAATTTGAAGTCGGCGCGGAGCGGTTCGGCTGGAAAAAGAAATTCAAGAAGCACGGCAGCGATGCCGGCCCCGTAAAAACCGGCGTCGGCTGCGCGGTGACCTATTGGGGATACTCCGGCGACCCCGGCGGAGCGGTCTGCCGCTGCACCTTGTTTATGGACGGCAGCGCGGAGGTGGCCATCGGCTGCCAGGATCTGGGCACCGGATTCCGCACCATGGCGGCCTGCACTGCTGCGGAGACGCTGGGGATCGATGTACAGCGCATCCAGGTGCTGACGGGTGACACCGATATCGGCTTAGTCGGCCCGCTGAGCGGGGGGAGTAAAACCACTCCGACTGTCGCACCCGCCATCAAAAGCGCCTGCTACAAAGCCCAGCAGAAACTGTTCGGCAGAATCGCCGGCGATTGGGATGCAAAGCCGGAGGATATTGTATGCCGTGAGAACGCGGTCTTTAACAAAGAGAATCCGGAGCAGAAAATGCCCTGGAACGAAGCCGCCCAAAAAGTGGGGAGCAATATGATCGTCGCTTTGGGCGAGCATATTCCCCCACCCGATGTAGAAGGCATTCGGATTGGCACAGGCCTGCGCGGCGCCCAATTCGCGCAGGTGGAAGTGAATGTCGAAACCGGCAAGATTTCCTGCAAAAAAGTCGTCGCGGTGCAGGACTGCGGCCGCGCCATGGCCAAAGCCCAGGCGGAGAGTCAGATCTGCGGCGGCGTCATCCAAGGAGTCAGTTACGCCCTGTTTGAAGACCGGATCATGGATTCGGTACTGGGCCGCCAGCTGAATCCGCAGATGGAGCATTACAAAATTCTCAATGCCATGGAAGCGCCGGACATCGAACCCATCCTGATCGATGTGTTTGATCCGGTGAATTGCGCCAGCGCCAAGGGAATCGGAGAACCTCCGCATGTTCCCACCGCGGCCGCTGTCGCCTGCGCGGTATGCAATGCCATTGGAAAGCCTATCCGCTCGCTTCCAATCACCCCTTACAAAGTTCTCGAAGCGCTGTATGGAGAGAGACGTTAATCATGAACCGATTCGAATACGCAGCAGTTTGAGCGCATCATGGTGGGCTACGCTTCGCTTTGAGCCCACCCTACCCGCTGTATGGAGAGGGACGTTAATCATGAATAAATTCGAATTCGCAGTAGCCGATTCCATCCAAACCGCCTTGGAAGAATTGAACGAGCATCCCGCCGCGGCCAAAGTTCATGCCGGCGGCGTGGATCTTGTCGGCGAATTAAAACACTACACCGCCCAACCGGACATCGTGGTGGATATATCCGAAATCCCGGATTTAAAATGGATTGCGGATGATGCGGAGGGAACGACGATCGGGGCGTCGGTTAAACTGATCGATGTGATTCGTCATGAGGCCGTCTCCAAAAAGCATGCGGCTTTACAGGAAGCCGCATCCGTGGTCGGTTCGCCGCAAATCAGAAACATGGGCACGATCGGCGGCAATTTATGCCAGCGGCCCCGCTGCTGGTATTACCGCGATGAAGCCTATCACTGCCTGAAAAAAGGCGGCGATGAATGTTTCTCCGTCGCAGGCCGCAATCGTAATCATTGCATCTTGGGCGGTGGGCCGTGCTATATCGTGCATCCATCCGACTGCGCGCCGGCGCTGATCGCGCTTAACGCGTCGGTCGCCTTGCAAAGCGTCAAGGGAAAGCGTGAATTGCCGTTGGAGGATTTCTTCATTCTGCCGGAGAGCGATGCGACCCGTGAAAATGTTCTGCAGCCAGGAGAAATATTGACGTACATCCATATTCCGGCTCATGCCGGGAAAAGCGCGTATATCAAATTCCGCGAAAAAGAGGGATTCGACTGGGCCCTATCCGCCTGCGCCGCCGCGCTGGAATTCAGCGGGAAAACATGCCGGAGCGCTCGCGTTGTTCTCGGCGGCGTCGCTCCGATTCCCTGGCGCGTCCGGAGCGTCGAATCTTATCTCCAGGGGAAAGAGATTACGGAGGAGACCGCCCGGAGAGCCGGCGAAATGGCCGTGGAAGATGCGATGCCTTTAGCGGAAAATGCGAATAAAGTTTTATTGACAAAAGCCATAGTCAAGCAGGCGTTGTTGAAGCTGAATGCATGATCGAAAGCATCTCTTCTAAACGGAATGGAGATAAAAACGGTTTCCATGGCCGTCAAAGAGAATCGAACGCCGGAAGAGAGAAAAACGAAAAAAGCAAAAGCCGCCATAGGAGAGGTCTGTCAAAAAAAGTCATATTCGCAGATTCTCTGAACTTTCAGTATAGTAATTCACTTTTGAACTGAAAAGCCGTAATGCGATTATCGTAAACTAACCGGGATGGATCGACAGCCTGAAACTTCTTGAGGATTGTTGAATCCACTTATGGTCCAAAACGGTATATGTTTCCCCAACTGCTGACTCCGTTAGTTGGATCGTACACGATGAATCCAGTGGGTGTGCCGCCATCGACGTGTTGCACATGGCTAGGACCGATGGATATTAATGTGTATTGGTAATTCCCAGGAAGTTTGACGCCTTGGTACGATGACGGTTCTATGAACCATTGAACGGGCGAGGTGCGAGGATCGAAATAACCGTACCGAGGTTTATCAACGCCATCATTATCGGCTATGTACTGTTTGCGGAACGGATCGTAAATGCTGTCCGGAGCTGAAAGATATGTTATCGGCGTGGACAACGCGTTCAAATATCGCGGGTGAGTGTGTCCACCCCAATCTGGATAAGGCAGATATCCATTCCGGTCCAGGTTGTATGCTTCCAAAGCGGTTGATATTGAGCGAAATTCGCCTTCGACTTTCGCAATCTTCGCTCTCACTTGCGCATTCAAAAAATTCGGCACAGCGATCGCCGCGAGAATCCCGATAATCGCAACGACGATGAGCAATTCGATTAACGTAAAGCCTTTTTGCATGATCGTTCTCCTATATCCCAATTGTGCACATGATAACAAAGCAACGTTATGAATTGAATATTCCTTTGCATTTTGATACATGTGCATAGAGTCGAATCGCCTTAACTTATAAATGAATCCTGATTCATGCTCAAAGCTCTCTCGCATTTTCCCGATTTTCTCCCAAAAAATCTCTTGACAGGAAAATCCCAAAACAATGGCATATGGTTGCTTTAAGAGAAAGGATCGGTTTCGAACAAGAGAACATGGTTAAAAATGACAAGAAAAACATAAGCCCCACCGAGTGGCGATTGATGAAGATTCTCTGGAGCCGGGAAGCGGCCTCCGATTTGCAATTTTAATAAACCGCACAAAAAGTTGAATGCAGGATTCCAGGGGTGAAACACTATTCTATAACCCGATTGGCAAAATTGGATTAAATTCTTACTATTTATTTTTTATATAGCAATATTGTATTTTTTGTAATTTTCAGCCGCTTCTGCTTCCAATTTGTTTGCAAAAATCTCCATGATCATGTATTATGCTATATCTATTTTTACGTTTTCAATTTTTATTTCAATGATTCTAATAAAAATTGTTTGCGGAGAACTAAATTATGATAAAACATTTTTTTCCAATCATCATGTCTATAATTATTTATGGCTATGCAATTACTTGCTATGCGGGTGAATTTGTGTATCGCTCTGAATTTTCTTCTTCAACTATAGAAGATAACCATGTTGACATCCAAGGCGCTGATTTTGGAAAGATTCCACAAGCTGACATTTCTTTTGGCGGCATACCGATTAAAGGCGGAATCAAAGAATCGGAGGATGGTCTAGGGATGATAATTGACGCTTTGCCTGGAGAAGGCGTCATGATTTTCAGCAATCCTATTGACAATCAATATCCTGCAATGATTCGCTGCACTATCTATTCTGAAAATCCCCAAGTTTCTGTAACAGTCGCCGCCATAGATTTAACATCCAATACATTTGTTTCAACGAATGGACCAGTCAATGGGGCTTATTTTCACAATCAATACCAGCGAGCATCCACTTTTTTTGTACCTTCGTCATCTTTGTTTCAACCCTTGATACAAATCATTAATCAAAGCGAAACGGAAAAATTCAAAATTTTCTTAGATGACTTTGAAGTGTATTCTCTTCACGAGGATGATTATTACAATGAAGACTTCTTGGATAATGATTCTTCTGATCCAGACGCAGCGATGACTGTTTTGCATCCGAGTATGGTTGATTTACAGTCATCTTTTGAATCGATTCCTAATGATCCATTAAGGATTGATTTTTCACATTCAACTGCAATGGAAAATGGCGTTATATTGCAGGGTGCGGATTTTGGAAAATTGCCAATGGCTGATATATCGTTTTCATCGATTCCGGTCAACAACGCATTTCCAGGAGCGACAGACGGAAATGGGGCGGTTATTACGGCAGAACCCGGCGAAGGCGCCATGATCATGTCAGAGAGCATCCTATCGTCCTATGCAGCTATGATTCGTTGTCACGTTAGATCCGATAATCCCCATGCAATAGTAACTCTTGCCGCGATCGATCAAAGTACAAATCTATTTGTTTCTACCAATGGTCCTCAGCATGGCGACTTTTTTGTGGATCGCTATCAACGGCTTACCAATTTTTTTGTCCCTCCATCTACAGGATTCATCCCATTAATACAAGTGTTTAATGCAGGCCAAACCGATATGACAACCGTCTATATCGACAATTTTGAAGTTTATTTTTTTCTACCTGATGTTTTTTATTCGGGAGAATTATTAGACGGCGATCAAGTAGATCCTGAAATAATAGGCGTTCGACCCATTGATGTTTTTACGCCGACGCCTTCTGAGCCTGATGTATTTACTTTTGATGGAGGAACGTGGGATGAACTTAAATCGATGAATCCTTCTTTGCATTTCGAACAATTGATCATTGATGGGACTCTAGATCTTCCCTTGTCTTCGAGCGCAGCGATGACAGTGAATCAATTGATTATCACTCCTAACGGCAAAATTCGAGCGCCCTGGAGTGAATGTCAGTACCAGTCGGCCCCGACTCTCTCTATTTTTTCATCCGGAGATGTAGTCATTGAAGGAGAAATACAGTTGAATGGCAGGTCGGGGACGCGCGTTACGCTGTCGCCTGAGTGTAAAAGCTGTGCAGGGCAAGCGGGGGGGAAACTTTTCATCATTGCACAGACAATTCTGATCGAAGGTTCCATCCAATGTAATGGAGGAAGCGGCGGCGTCAGTTCACTAGGCAGTTTAGGCAGCATTCCATGCGCCGGGGCTCAAGGTGGAGAAATCCATTTTGAAGCCCCGTCAATCATTCTTGATGGCGCTACAGTCGAATCTACAGGCGGAAATGGCGGCATTGGATACTCCGATGGCAATGAAAAACACGGTGCGGATGGCGCACCTGGAATAATTGATTTTGATTCGAATGGATTCGTGCAAATTGAAAACGCCAGCGTGAAGACAGACGGAACTTTATTTTTACGAGCTCAACAAACATCGATCTATTCCAAATTCGAGAAAAATGAATTAAACGCTTCTATAAATGGAATAGCTGATAACCAAATCCCCTTTGTCGAAATTCTTTATCCCCAAAGCAATTCGAATGTACGGGTTGATGAGCCTTTTCTGATTCGCATTCGTTCGTTTGATGCTGGAGCGGGAATCAGCGACATTCATATTTCTGGAATGGGAATCAATATCGAGGCTTCAGTCGATGGCTTTGTTGATGGAGAAAAGGAATTTATTCTACCGCCTCCTTCTCCCATCGGCGATTCAATTACAGTAACCGTTTGGGATAATAACGGATTATCTAATTCGCAAACCGTCTTCGGCCTCAAATTATCGGGAATGCGGTATATCGATAAAGATGAAACCTATCCTATTTCCACATCATTAGATTTTGGCGATCTTGCACTGATGGTAGATGGATCCCTTCTTGTGAGACGTTCGCAGCAAGCTTATACGATTCAATGCGCTACTTTTGTTATGAGTGAAAGCAGTTCGATTCAAGTGGATGATGCAGATGCAAAGCGGGAAGATGTTCCATCACTTTCCATTGTGTCTAGCAATGCGATTCAAATCGATGGAATAGTTGATTTAAGCGGGAGGAGAGGGACCGGTCCGCTTGGTCGTCACGGAGAAAATGGCGGCGATTTCACTTTACAATCTCCATGGATTGATATTGGTACGTCTGCGACCATTCACACGGATGGAGGCGATGGACGCCGATATACAGAAAACTTATTCTCTACCAGTGCAGATGGCGGGGATGCTGGAAATATAACGATGATAGCGGATCAACTGAGTCTCTCAGGGCGTTTTTCCGCCGTTGGAGGAAAAGCGGATAATGGATCAATAGGCGGATGCGCTGAGGCGGGAGAAGGAGGCGACATAAATATTACGTACGAATACGGTGATTCATTTCATTCCCGTTTCTTCCTCACAGGAGGAGAAGCGACTCAAAGTTTCGCATGTAACAATCCTTCTCCTGGCATGGACGGGCGTTTGCTTGGCGTTTATGTTGGTCCGAAGCAGTCTGATTACTGGGTTTCAGGTGCAGAAATTGAACCGAACAATGTTCTTGGAGAAGAGCAGTTTTTATTACCGCCATTCAAAATTAATGGACGAATTTCTACACAAGATCAAGGGGATTTTCTGGTAGGCGCAGAAGATGATATTCATGATGATTTGGAAGACCTATACAGGATTTCGATTACAAATCCAATGGATATTCTTGTTTATGTCGCCTATGAATCGCAAACGGCGGATCTTGATTTTCACTTAATACGTCTAAGCGATTTGTCTGTTTGGAGCAGCCAATCACGCGATATTGGTGAAACAGAAGGATTTCAAATCTTCGAAACGGACTTAACTCCAGGCGAATATATTTTGGCAATATCTGCATGGGAAGGTCTGCCGACAGAGAACGAAATCTCATACAGCCTATTTGCGCTGCCTGGTAGATTTTAATGAGGCATATTTTCTTCAATTTCCACTCCGCTCCGTGGGGCCATCATCCGCATAGTAATATCGCCATAGAAAGGTTTATGATGCGTTCAAAACGATTTTTCAATCTCAGACTTTACTACGCGCCCCTCTTTATCTCTCTCTTGATTCTCTCTTCTGGAAACCTGCAAGCCATGGATAATTCCATCGCGCATCATATCTCCGCGCATCGCCTGGAGCCGCGCGAACACCCAGACGACTCCAGGCGTTTTGTAAAACCGCCGGATTGGAACACCTTCGGAAACCGGACGCGGTTCACCTGCCTGCGCGGATTTACCATCCAGGACGATCAGATAATCAATTTTAACGAGGAACTGGATAAATATACTCGCACCTATCCATTGGGCGACATAATCTGGCCGTCATACTCAATCTTGTTCGCCAAGAACCTCGGCGACCTGGCCGACGAGATCAAACGCAGAAACCTTTTCCTGTTCGACATTTGGGGATACGTTCCCGGCTCCGGCCCGGGAGGATACTGGCAGCAATACAAGCCTCCGGCTGGCGTCTTCGACCTTCTGCAATCGAAACTGGGAGAACGCTGGCTGGGCATGGATGTGGGAGAACAAGACGGTCGCTACATCGGCGGCTATGCATCCCAGATGATTTCTTATTCTTCCGACCGCTTTCACCAATACCTGAATTTTCAACATCACTTTCAGCGGATGTGCGACGACCTGGGCAACAAAATGTCGACGCTGGCATCCCTCAATTTTGGGCATTACTTTTTAAAGGAGGGCGTTTACACACTGATCGGCGCGGAAACCGCCCAGGGACTTCCCAACGGGCAAATCTACTATTCTTTTATCCGCGGTGCGGGAAAACAGTACGGAGTTCCCTGGTTCGGCAACGCATCGATTTTCAATCGGTGGGGATATAAAACCTACGGAAGCGAAGGTGAGGATCATAGTCCGACCAAGGGAACAAGCCTGAGTTTGTTGAAACGCCTGATCTACAGCCACATCCTGTATAACTGCGTGTTCGCCGGTTTTGAAAACGGCTGGTTCGATGGGAAGGGAAATCTCTCCCCCATTGGTCAAATCCAGGCATCCGCCCGCCAATGGATACAAGAGCAGGGCCAGCCAGGCGAAATGATCACTCCCATCGCCTTGATGCTGGATTTCTACTCGGGGTGGTCGTTCCCTCGCCATTTGTACTCGGGAAACGTTTACCGAGTCTGGGGCAATCTGCCTTACCAAGCAGGCGATTACCTGACCGACGGCGTACTGGATATGCTATATCCAGGTTACCAGGATTCTTCCTATTTTCATAACGAGAAAGGATTCCTGACCGCGACTCCCTATGGCGACTCCGCGGACTGCCTCCTTAGTGACGCCCCCTTGTGGCTGCTTAAACGCTATGCAGTGCTCGTAATCGCCGGGGAATTGCGTGGTGGATTGGAACTTCGAGATAAACTTCGCCTGTATGTCGAATCCGGCGGCCATCTGATCATCACCGCCGGCAGCCTGGCCAAATTTCCTGGAGGATTCGCTGGCATTCAAACCGGCGGGCCGCCGCGATTGGTCTCGCCGGTTACAGTGATTATCGGTGAGGAAGCGAGCGAGGAAGAATATCCATTTTCGCTATATCCGCTGACATTTCCTTCAAACACAAGCATTTTAGCTCAATGTGGAGAACTGCCTGCCACTGTCGAAATCACTTCGGGATCGGGATGCGTCACCGTGTTTGCCAGTCCATTTGGCGTATATGAAGAACCGGCGACGGCGAGACCAATCACCAGCCAAGAAGATCAACCCTTGCCAAATTCCTATCCACTCTTGAATCATGTCCGCATCGTGCTGGATAAAATTTTCCACGAACAAAAACTGTTCGACGTAGGAAATGAACTCAGTCTGATTACTTGCCGAAAAAGTGCAGGCGAATACATACTGGGAATCGGCAACAACAGTTGGGACGAAAAGCCGCTGCACATCGCTTCCAACTGCGGGCCCATTGTTTCAATCCAGGAACTGCCCCTCGATCAATCGGAAAAACAATCCATCGGCTATTTGCCGGAAAGCGTGCAAAACAAGAATCTCGGCGTCAGTGGGGATAATGCAATTGCGGGAGGCGATATCCGAATCTTCGCTGTGAAAGTGCAAGAACAATCCATCGAACTGATTCCTCACGAAAAGCCCGAGGCTCGCCCAGCCGGCCGAATACTCCCGTTGCGGGATATCGATTCCATTCAAAAAGCCATCCTGGCCCGGCCCACTTTTTTTGAGCACTACGACGGCGTCTCAGTTGACTGGAATTATCTGCGCAAAAGAGCGCAAGACGCTTTACGCAGCGAAGCCGGATGGATCACCCGGCAGAGCTTGCGCATCATCGTTGATCTGTCGCCCGGAATCAACTTGTACCCGGATTTGCGGCTGATAGACAACGATCCGGAAGAATACGCAAAAAGCATGGATATCATCAAAGACATCCTGGTGAAAATGGAAATCCTCCATTCACACGACCTGCTGTTGTCATTGCATCGCTTCCCCGAAAATAATTTTACAGAGGAACAGACATGGAATTCTTATGACAGTACTCTGAAAGAAATCTGCCAACTCGCGGAGAAACATTCCATCACCGTTTATCTGCGAATGACGCCCAACAAGCCGCCCTGGAGCCTGAAAGCCGCCGTGCAGTTCATGGACCGGCTTGCCGCGCCTAATTTTCGCCTGGCGCCATGCACGGCGCTGCTTTTATCACAACTCATCCCAATTGATGAAATATCAACAATACAAAACCGTATTGGATTATGGCTGCTTAGTTCACCATCCTCCGATATAAGCGGGCGGCTCTGGAACGCAAACGCCCCTATCAGCAATTATCCAGAAACAAGCAGGCTGCAAGAAATCCTTGCAACCGCTCCCAATGCTCCTGTACTTTTTGATGCACTCTACAGCTCGCAGGATGAAGAATATTTGGACGCCCAAGCACTGGAGCATTTGCAGATAAAATCTATGGATAAGAAATAGGCGCCGAGGAGATAATCATGCGCACGAATTCAATTCCCGCTTTACTGATATTCACCCTCGTATGTCTTTCCTCATTCGGCCAAACGCTTGACATCTCTGATCTCGCTCAATTGACGCCGGGCAAGACTTATGCACAAAACGCACTCTGGATCGAAAACGCGTTGAGCGCCCGGTTCGACGCGTCAAAGAAAGTCGTCGCGGCGGATGTGACCGGCCCGGCGGTGATCACCATGATCCATTTCGCCATGCCCCAAACGCTGGAATTAAACCGTGATTTGTTGCTGAAAATATACTGGGATGGAGAAGCCTCGCCCAGCGTGGATGCACCGTTAGTCGATTTTTTCTGCGATCCAGCCGGTCAGCGAGAAACTATCAGCACGGTTCTGGTGAACAAGCAAAGGGGATACAACGCCTATTTCCCCATGCCATTCCGACGTTCGGCGCGTATTGAACTGGTTTATGACGGCCTCGTCGAGCCGGGTGAAGATCTATGGAAAATCATGCCTTGTTACAGCTACGTCATGGTGCGCACTTTACCGGAAATCAGCGGCGACGCGGCGTATTTCCACGCCTATTGGCGCCAGGAAGGATTGTTATTGGGGGAAAAGGAATACCAAGCGCTGGACGCCAGGGGACGAGGAAAATTTGTTGGCTGGAATCTGACCGTGCGCCGGCCGGGCCGATCCAATTACCCGGTGGACGAAAACGCTAAGTTCTATATCGACGGCAAAGAGGAGCCCTCTATTGAATTGCAAGGCATCGAAGATTCCTTCGGTTTCAGCTGGGGATTCCCACCCGAAGATATTCTCAATCCTTATACGGGATACGTTAAATACTTCGAGGGCGCAGCAGCCTACCGCTTCTTTATCCAAGATTCCATTTCCTTTGAACGATCATTGCGAGTCGCCGTCGACTTCGGGAAGAACGAGAATCCGATATTCCGCCGGGAATACTCCAAGCCAGGCAATGAACTGCAACTCTCCAGCGTCGTGTACTGGTACCAGCAAGAACCGCACGCGCCGCTGCCCCCTATGCCATCCGCACAGGATCGCCGCCCCGCTCCGGAAGATCCGTTCTGGCCCAGCGAAGAAAAACTGCCCTCCAAAGAAGAATTGCACAGCCGGGGAGTGAAACTGGAAATGCTCTGCGGACACAAACCGGAAGAAATAATCTATGCCGAATCCGGCTACAAAGCCGAGGTGAAACAGGGATTCAGCTGGGACGGCTTTCCCCCGCCGGTCTATCATTGCCGCGCCGATGCAAAAGAACTGATCATCGAACTAACCGTTCCGCCGCGCGTGACAGGAACAGTGCGCTTGTACGCCATCGATGCAGACAACTTCCAGGGAGGAAGAAAAGAAGAAATCCTTGTCAACCAAAAATCGCAGGGAGTCCTCGATCACTTCCAGGAAGGATGCTGGCTGGAATGCCCCGTAACCGCACAGGATACCCCTGAAGGAAAAATCCTCATCCGCGCCAAGAATCTTCGCCGGGACGCCAACGCAGTCCTCTCCATCGTGGAATGGGTGGAAAAAAAACACGGCATGAAATACCATTAAGCGGATGATATCCCTGTAATTATCCAGTTAAAAAATGGATTTCAGGAGAATTTCCGATGTTGAAAGCAATTGTTTCCTCTCTTCTCGTTTTGATCCTGTCTTCCGGCATGGCGTGGAGCGAATTGAACGCCGCCGACTTCGGCGCAAAAACGGATGGTTCGGATTGCACCGCGGCGATTCAAGCCGCGCTGGATAAAGCCGGTGAAAAGGGCGACAAGGTCACACTCCCCGCTGGACAATACCGTGTGGAAGGAACATTGTCGATCCCGGAAGGAGTAACGCTGGAAGGCGTCTGGCCCGGTCCGCACGCCTCGCACCTGGACAAAGGCACGGTGCTATTGGCGTACGCCAACCGGAGCATCGAAAGCGGTGCGCCGTTCCTATCCCTGCAAACCTCCAGCACAGTCAAGGGATTGACGATTTTCTATCCCGAACAGACCGTCGAGGATATTCAACCCTATCCCTGGACCATCCAGGGACGCGGCCAGCATTACAACGCGCTGGACGTGACGATTGTCAACGCGTACAACGGCGTCGATTGCGGAACCTATCACAACGAGGGGCATCACCTCCGCAACGTGCTGATCTGCGCCCTGCGGCGCGGCGTCCTTATCGATCAAACCACGGATATCGGGCGCTTGGAAAACGTTCACATCCACAACGTCTACTGGTGGCGGGTCAGTAATCCTTACCGATTGACCGCTGAGCAGATCAAGCAGTTGGAGCAATACACAGTGGACCATTTGGAAGGCTTCATCATTGGACGAACCGACTGGGAATACATGTCCAATTGTTTTGTCATCTGGGCCAAAACCGGTTTTCGCTTCACGGATCTGGGTCACGGATTGCCCAATGTCATGCTGACGCAATGCGGGCCGGATATATCGCCGTGCGGCGTCGCCGTGGAAAAAGTACAGAAACACGCCGGAATCACGTTTGAAAACTGCCAGTTCATGTCCGGCTTGGAAATTCATCCCAGCAACGAAGGCCCTGTTAAATTAACCAACTGCGGATTTTGGGGCGGCTCGGAAAGCGGTTCGCAAATCATCCAGGAGGGATCCGGCGCGTTGACTCTCACCGGCTGCCACTTCACCGAATGGAATCAGCCCGAAGACAAACCTTACATCAAGGCGACAAACGGCTCACTGATCGTACAAGGATGCGAATTTTTCGAACGGAAAAAGGCGTCTCCCGATATCATGATCGGCGATCGCATCCAAACCGCCGTAATCATGGGCAGCAAACTGAGCGGTCCTGACAAAATATCAGCGCCCCAAGACAGGCCGGGGCAAGTGCAGGCGCTGGGTAATGTTTTTGTAAAATAGATTATTTCGAGATCATGGCTCCGCAATCTGATCCAGTCTCAGGACGTCAATTCGGCCATCTTCTTCGCGGAATAGGTGGAAAATAATTTTCATAATCCAAATCCAGATAGCGCTTGTTGAACCAGGTCGGATCGGCAAGCCCGAACGTGTGGAGCCCGGGAACCAGGGATGCCAGCTGATCACAAAAAGAAACGCTGGCCAACAAACTTGAGAGCATCAACTGGGGATCGCATGCTTCTCGCTAGGGAAGGACGTTTTTCATTCCATCCGAGAAAAGCGATCCGTGTTTATATTCTTGTACAAACTTAATCCTCACATGAGAATTTTTTGAAAAAAAATCTTGACAGAACTCGATTCTCTTTAGAAAATCAAGATCTTTCCATCAAATAGATATGATCTTTCTTGCAATAATAAATGAAATCGGGTTGAGAAGATGTATCAGATTCATTTTGATCCGGAAAAATGCGTTCTCCGCATGATCGCCGTCAATCATCGACTAAAAATTCTGGGCGGAAATAAACCAGAAGTTTTCAAGCATTCTTTTGATTATCCCTATTGGAGCCGTGTTCGATATTGGAACTTCCCTCCGATTGTAGAAAAAGGATTGAAATGTGCTTCGCATGATTTCCCTGTAACGACAGAATCGAATCAAGATGTCATCCGTTTTTGGAAATCCATTCCATCTCAATTGATTCACGTCATTCAAAACATTCGTTTCAATCCATGGCGCGCGCTATACATATTGACGCGGCTTAACGATGTTTACGAACTAGCCAATCGGAATCCCTACTTATTTTTTGCCTTATGCAACTCTGAGTTCATCCTGAATCATCCCCTCTATTCTTCATTAAAGAGCATTGATGATCTCATTCACAAAAAACAACGCGATGTATTGGAGTTGTTTGGATTCGAGAATAGAGAATGGATCGCAAAGATCACCCAAAAGGTTTGCGTAGAGACTTTGAACGTTACCAGTTTCAAAATAATCAGGAAAGCGATTCTTTCCGAGAATGTTTCGAAGCGCTTAAGGCATCTTTCTGCTTTCAATGGCGGCATCCTTTCTCTTATCAAACTCGATCTATTCAGATTGCTGTCACCCAAGGTATTGAATGAGATTTCCAGCCTACCCAAGAGTTCGAGCCAAGATGCCGTGATCATGATCCGTGATACGATTCGAATGCTGATCGCCTTGAATCACCCAACGCTTCTATCAAGAAACAGCCTGAAATCGATTCGAGATCTGCACGATGAATTGTCGAATCGAATGTCGCTGAAGTTGAAAAATCTGACCAACCGCAAATATCCTGCGCCGCCGATAGATGGAATCGAGTTGGAGGTAGAATTCGTTCTACATAAATACAAATGGAATTCTTCCGTGTCGATCAAGCCCATTCTCAATACATTTCGATTAGCTAAAGAAGCGGAGGAAATGAAGCATTGCTGCTTGTCTTACGATGATGCGATTCAACAGAGACGTTCTTATTTATATTCGATCCATGCCGGCAAACATAGAGGAACTCTTGAAATTATCCCAAATCGCAGAGACCAGAGTTGGAGGATCCATCAGTTGAAGGGAAAATACAACCATACTAACTTCCCTAAAACATTAATGACGATTTTAGAGGATTGGGTGAGTGAATCAAAACGACTCGAAATCAAGCATGCTCCAAAATCTGCAAGGGAAAAAAATAGCGAGAAATCAAAAATCCTCTTGGGGAATCAACCTCTTCTGTTTGATTTATTTGAAGAAACGATTGAGTGAGAAATAGGAGATGCTGAGAGAGAGGCGGAGGGCTTGTGGATTCGGCCGTCATAGGGACAAACAAAGAACAAGTTCCGAGAATATGTTGACCCACAAGACTTGGGCTGGTTTCTGGAAAGAATGAAAATTCCTTTAGGCAGGGCGCTTTACCAAACCACTATGGTTTGATTGATGGAAGGCGATGTGGGCGGCCATAGAATCTTCTGACCATCATTCAGTGAGGCCTCGAGGTAGTATTCTACTGCGCCCTGAGACTGCGAAGGCAGCATGACTCGATACGCCTGCCGGGCGCAATGTGCGGCAATCACCTTATTGAAGGTCTCTTCGCCTAATGAACGCCAATATAGATTGACGCCGGCGCACGGCCGATCAGAGAGCACAAAGATCCGGATTTCATACGGTTCATCGGCATTCATTTGAGTGCATTTTGACGATGTAAAGATGCGGGGCGCTCCACGATAGGACGTATTGACTGCCGTTTCAGCGGGCAGCGGTTCTCCAAGAATATCTGCGACAGCGGAGTCGTGAGCGGTTAAGATCCGTTCCCGAGAGCCGCTCTCGATGCTTGCGATCACACCCACTTCACCCGGCGATTTTGCGCAACACACAAAGGCTGCGATCATGTCTTCGTAAGTGCGGGTAATCTCAATCCTGCGCGGCAGGATTTCTTCCCGTACAAAACGTTTCTTTTCATTCGAGTTCTGGATCGTTTTTGCTTCGTTCATTTTCAGAGTCAATCGATCCGCCAATACCCACGTTCGAACACGAAGATAAGTCGCGCGGATAAAGTTGAGCCAATAATCAAATCGTTCTTGATTTCCGGGGCCTTTTATGCGGCAGCGCAATGATTCCAATTCGCGCAGCGGAAGAAAAAACTCAGTAATGCTCGCATCGGTTGTTTTCGCGCCCCTCGAAATCAGCGCATTAATGCGCTGATGACTGCCGTCCAGCTGTTTCAGGATGCGCCCCGCCTCCGCTCCTGCATCGCCGCCGAACATGTTTCGACCCCAATCAGCCCAGTAATCCTCCATTCCCGGCATTTTCCCATCGCTGGCGGAAGCATTGGCGTCGCCGCCGAAATCCCAGCACGCCTGCGCCAACGCCATAATATTCGGTGATATCGCCGCTGTTCGCCAATGGATCGCCAGCATGCCTTCACAGCCGTAACGGAACGCATCCGACGCATTGACCATCATGCGCTCGACCCAGAGTTGGAGATCCCAACAAGTGCAGCAATGAGCGCCAGCCGTACCGTCGTCCTCGGCCCAACCGATCACCCACTTGGGGCGGTCTTGTATGGCGCCATAATGTTGTTCCACCGGATCGTCTCCCAGACCCGTAATGAGAGATGATATCGGCCAACTTTTTGGAGCGCGCCGATCCATCCAAAACGCATCGTCGCGAGTCCCCAGACGCCATCCGCAGAGCGCCAAGCCGAAAGGCGCCTGCACCGATTGGGCCGCCGCCTCGGCGAGCTTCAGGTCGCGTTCGACATTCTCTCTTGTGGTCATTTCCCAGCCTTGGCAGCCCGGCTCCATTCCCAGCCAGACTTCCGGCGTCCAAAGCCAATAATAGTCAATCGGCGTCTTACGCATGATCCGAAGAAACGTTCCCTCATATAAGCGACTAATCACCTCAGGATCATCCGGCCTCATCCCTTTGGATTCCAGGCGCGCGGTCAATTCTTTCGGGACGCCAAGGGGAAGTTCGGTTCCGAGAGCGGTGTTGATGCCAAGACGCCGGGCTTGCGCGAAAATGCGTTTCTGAATGTCTCCATATCGGTTGAACATGGCGACGCCCGCTTCCTCGGTCTGAGGCCAATCCAGGCAATCCAGCATAAAATCGGGAGCATAGTCATCCTCTTTAAAAAGCAAACCTGCGCCGGAGGCGTATAGATGAGTCGGAAATGGCTTGACTGCCCATCCTCGTCTGGTCGTCACAACGCCGGCTTCATATCCAAACCGGACATCGCCCCGGTCGTCCACATCTTCGGGAAGCCCCGTCCACACATTGGCTTCAGGTCCGGTAGAAGGATTCCAACTCGGATAAGTGTGAAAGCCGATGAAGTTCATTCGCAATTTCGCCATTTGCGTCAAGACGGTTTGATAATCATGGAAATTCCACCAGTCCGGCCCGACAGAAAAATCATGGAAAGGCAGAAGGCCGCGCAAAGCAAAGCGAGGCTTGCCGGTTTCATTGAATTCAGGCCAGTCGCCGCTCATCAACTCATCAGGTATAATGTCTTCATCCAGACCGAAGCGAACGCCTAACTTCTCAGCGAAGCGATACGCGCCATACAAAGCGCCGATCTCATCGCCTCCAATGATCCACCAGACGGCTTCGTCATCCGAAACACGGGTTTTCAATGCGTATTGCTGAGACTCCAAGTCCCCCTCTAATTCACCGTCAAAAAATCGATTTATGACCGATACAGCAATACGGTCGCCGCGAGTCACGTTCCTTTCCACCGGCATCAATTTACCCGTGCGTAAATAGACATAACGTCTCACTTCATTGGCCGCCGCCAATTCCATGGTGGAAGCGTCTTGGCTGATCGTTATGATTTCCGGTTCGCGTGTGGAGAAGCCGGCTTCTCGGAGAACTGCGTCTGATTTCAAATCTGATGCACATTGAAGCTGGCTCATCACCATGTAAATCGTGGTACAAATCAGAATTACCCCTATCGTATTCAAATGGCGCATCATATTTTCTTCTCTTCGTGACAGTATTGTATAATGCATTCATCTTATATATATTGAGTTATCAATTCAAATATATTTTTGCATCCATGATCTATGAATTGATTTCTGCGATCATTGAGAATCTGAATTCGTTCATTTTATGTGGGATTTCTTGCAAAGTATGCCTGATGATGTCAAAATTCAAATCGAATCGATTTGTTTCCAGCGACGCCGATGTGTGACGATGAATAGGCTGTCGCTGTCGAATAGGATTGCGTCGATCAATTTTACAGAGAGGGAGTCTTTGCCATGAAATACAGATTTATCGCCGTTTTTACGCTTCTATTTCTATCCCTTTGTAACATAGGTAATGCACAGAAACTGACGAGCAACATCCCATACGTCGAGAACGGCGGCGAACGGCAAGTTCTCGATATTTATACCCCCGAAAAAGCGGTTGATGAGCGTTTGCCAGTCATGTTTTGGATACACGGCGGCGGATGGCAGACCGGCGACAAGAGCGATGTCGCGCTGAAGCCCAAAGTGTTGACTGAGCGCGGATTTGTTTTCGTTTCCACGAACTACCGTCTCTTGCCCGACGTAGAGATGGACGTACTGATCCGCGACGTCGCCAAATCGCTTGGTTGGGTGCACAGGAACATTGCCGAATATGGCGGAGATCCCAAGCGAATCTTTGTCGGCGGACACTCCGCCGGCGCTCAACTCGCGGCGTTGATCTGCATCGATGATCGTTACTTGAGGGAAGAAGACGTCTCTTTTGAAATCCTCAAGGGGTGTGTGCCGGTGGATGGCGACACTTATGACATCCCCAAAATCATCATGACGGCAGAGCATCGGCAGACTCTCTATGGCGGCAAGATGTTCACGTTCGGTCATCGGCAGAAGTTTGGGAATGATCCGGAAAAACACGTCGATTTCTCAGCTGTGACGCATGTTGCGAAGAATAAAGGCATCCCGCCGTTCCTCATCTTGTACTTTTCCGGCAACCCCGACACCCGAGCGCAGGCGCAGTGTTTGGAAGCCGTGCTCAAAGAGGCCGCTATCCCTGTCAGGGCGTACGGCAAAAGGGATAGCAATCACAGCCGCCTGAATGACGAACTTGGAAAACCCGACGATCCGGCGACGCAGGAACTCTACAAGTTTCTTGGCGCCATTCTCGACAGGAAATAGAAGGGCGTGAAGCATCGCAGCGCTCCGGCTGCAGGGCGCTATCATCTTTTGGTCATGTTGTCGCCGAGTGAGATTCCTTCGCAACCGAGGCTGTCTTGGAAACACTATTAAATCCTGTTGCAGTGAGTTTTGGCCTCCCTGATGAAACGACAAGGAAAACGATTGAATACTTGGGGAAAAAATAGAAGAAGATTCATTTCTTGTGGAGCGTGCTGACTCAAATTTCTCATGGATCGGTAAAGGCTTCCGCCGCCAGGAGGGAATCTCTGATCCATAAAGCTTTCGTCGCCCGCCAAGTCGATCCCGAACTTAAATAGCGCTTGATTCCCGTTACCGACGCGGGAACCTTGGATTCGTAAGAGACGATTTTGAACTGTTCGCCGAATTTGAGATGATGGCTCCATCCCCCCGCAAGTAGACGATTTCACCGGGATTCATCGGATGCATCGTCCCCACCACGGCGACGAGATCATGACGGCCGTATACTTTGAGGCAGGCGATGGTGCAGCCTGTCTCGTCATTGAAATAGGTGATGCGCTCGATTTGGCCCTGGAGTTCGGTAAGCATCATAGGCGCGAATGGAATGCGATCGGATTTCGTTTACGCTATTACTATCGCGGCGCAGCCTAAAGAAAAAAGCAGTTCACTGCAGCATCGGGCGCTCCTGTTTAAGTACGCCATATGTATTTACTGTCGAAATGTATTCAGATGAGATTTGTGGTCAAAATGATTATGAAAGCGTTATGGGTATGTGATTTCATCGTTATTCGATTTTTTGGAGATTACGCGCTTATGGACAAAACTTCGTCATTAATCGAGATACAACATGTTTGATTGTAAGCCCCTGAACGACAATGGAGAAAAGTACAATAATATAAGTAATCGCTAATAGGATCTGCCTTTCGTCTCCTACAGGCAGCGATAAAACTAGCGCAACAGATATTCCTCCTCGCAAACCGCCCCAAGTCATTATTGTAATAGCGCCTGGCGTAAATGATCGCCATCGACTTACGATTAAGACGGGTAATCCGACACTGCTCCAGCGTACCAACAAAAGGATGGGGATTGCGATGATTCCAGCAGTTAATAAAGCGCTTGAGAAGGATATTAGTAGTATTTCCAGCCCGATGAGAACGAATAGAACTGAATTCAGTATTCCATCCATTAATTCCCAAAAAGTATCTAAATGGAGTCTACTCTTTTCTGACATGGCAAATCTTCGTCCATGATTCCCTATGAACAATCCCGCTACGACAATCGATATTGGTCCTGATGTATGGATCGCTGAGGCAAGACTGTATCCTCCCATTACTAAAGCTAAAGTAATTAATACTTCGACTTGATAATCATCTACGGTTTTCAGCAGGCGGTATGTGATCAAACCGAGAAGAAATCCAAACAAGATGCCGCCAACCGCCTCTTCCATGAAAAGAAGTCCTACATGGCTTATTTCAAAAGGATGATCGCCTGCGGCCATCTCAAATAGAATGGTAAAGACTACAACGCCCACACCATCATTAAAAAGGGATTCTCCGGATATTATTGCCGTAAGACTCCGAGGTACTTTTCCGCTTTTTAACACGCCTAAGACTGCAATGGGATCCGTAGGAGAAATTAGGGAGCCAAACAATAGACAATAAAGAAAATTCAGATTGAATCCGAGCATATTGAAGACAAAATACATGACGGCGCCATAAAAAATCGTGGAAAAAATTACTCCGCCCGTTGCAAGGGAAGCTATAATATATTTTCGTTCTATTAAATCATTAAGATTAATATGGAGAGCGCCTGCGAACAATAGAAAACTGAGCATTCCTTGCATGAGAGTTTTATTAAAATCGATCTGAATAAGGAGATTTTCAGCCGTTTCTACAACGATAGTCAGACCGAGTTTCCCCAGACCTATTAATACAAGCGACATAAGTAAGGAAATAAGCATAACTCCAATCGATGTAGGGAGTTTGAAATAGCGATAGTTCAGATAACTGAAGATGGCCGTCAAGGTGATAATAAAAGAGAAAACCTGGATTGTATTCATGATTCAATAGCGTTCCTTCATTTATTTGAGCAAGAAATGAAGATACAATTTTAGCATCTTTCCGCTCCTAATAGGATTGAATATTTTACTATTATGTTTGACCGTTCTATCATATCTTGCTATATTTGATCATTACGTTATTTATTTTAAGGATATAGTGCTTGCGCGCAAATCCATTTTGAAGCAAGCGATTTCCTACGATATTGTGAATTTGAAATAGAATGATTCACTTGACGAAAGTCGAAATGAGGAATTAATTAAATACAAAAAAGGAAATCATAATTATGAGCGACTTAAGAAAATTATTTGGTCCAGCCAAAGAAGCCATCTGGAATAAATTGGTAGATGAAATCGGAGGCAAATATGAAGATGGTGCGCCTTGGGAAGGAGGAAAGATTATTGCAAAAGTAGAAGAATGGACTGTAACCCTCGACGTACGTAAGTTCACCACACAACATGATACAATTCTTCACACGCGTTTCCGAGCTCCTTTCGTAAACAAAGATGGATTTCGATTCACCATCTATCGAAAAGGAATGTTCGGATACTTTAGCAAAATACTAGGTCTGGAAGGACAAGATGTAGAAATAGGGTATCCCGAGTTTGACAAACTTTTTATTATTCAAGGAAATGATCCTGTTAAATTAAAAGAATTTTTCATAAATCAAAAGGTTAGAGAAACAATGCTAAACCAACCTGATATACGCATGCGCGTCAAAGATGACGGTGGTTGGTTTAGCGACGTTTTTCCAGAAGGGGTGGATGAACTTAATCTAAAAGTCGAGGGGATCGTATCTGATTATTCTCGACTTCGAGATTTATTCGATTTATTTTCTGAGTCGCTTCACCAAATATGTAATATCGGATCGGCTTACAAATAGGATTCCTATCTTGAGCCATGAAGGATTTCTTGGTTGGAGTGCATACATATATCTGTATTCATAAAACATGATATTAAGTTCCTTACGGTTCACAGCAAAGTTCAGCACGCGAATATTTTGTATTGAATGATCACAATCGCGGAAGTTAACGGCGATTCAGTCATCGGTGCAGCGAAGAAAACAGTTTCTGATTGTAATTGGCTGCGATCCTAATGGATTAATTTCACCGCCGCTGTTTCCAAAACTCAAATTCGTTATTGTATTTTTACCAGTCGAGTCTGCATCTACCATCGAAAGAACCGGTAGGGATCATCCATCTCCTCCGGTTGATCAAGGTATAAACCTTTCAGCCATCTCGCTTGTGTTATGTGATTGTTTTGATTCCGTTCGACAGGATGGGAGAATCGCTGAATCAGCGGCGTGCTGGCACAAATTCCCATATTTCCCAGTAGACGAGTAAGCATAAAACTCGTTCGGCGGAAAGTCATTTTTCGATGAAAAATTTCATCATAGTTAAAATGCCATGGCGCCAATTGAGTATGAATAATGCTTCCATTATTCGCTTCTCCTAAAATGCCGCTTCTAACAATGGCTGCTCCATTCACAATCAAGGGAAGTTGTCTAGGAGAACGAATCATAACATCGGATGGGCCGATTCCGGCAAATGGAGAATTCCATGGAAAAGGATCGAAACAGCTGTTAATGTATTCGGTTGTTTTCATAGATGCTATAGAAAGAATGGCGGCATCTGCAGCCTCCAGTCCAATTGCCAGCATCCTTCCTCCTTCATTCAGCCAACGATTGATTTCTCCCGCACGGCCGGCTAATGCAGCGCCCCCTTCCGGCCCTACGATCAAGATATGATCGTGTGAGAGTTCTTGTTCCTTGAGCGGGGAAATCGGGAATCCCGCTTTTTCCAAATGTTCCAGGCCCGCTGATTCACCGGCATAAAATGCTTTTTTGCTCTCATGTGGTTTATACTCGGAGATATAGTGAATCATATTGGAGACCAATAAGCCTGCCGCAGGATCATTTTCCGTCCGACCGGTAACATCCAATTGGCAGAACATAATCACGCCCTGCCCCTCGCGGTATTCCATCAGCGGCGAATATTGCAGGTTGAAGCCGCCATCCAGGATCGGTGCAAAATCGCCGATGAGTGGTTTTTCGATCAAAACGGACGCCGCGTTTCCCCGGCAGCCGCAGCGCCATGGACGGGTCACATCGATTCCACACCATTGGATGATGGGTCCATGCATGGGTCGGGTTTCATAATTCAAGCGGGATGAAAGAATAGTCGCTTCTCCATTCCAATCGTGGAGATGATCATCATCCAGATGGGATAAAACCGGATGATTTTTTATTCGCGAGAAAACTCTCCGAAGCCCATATTCCTGCACGCGAAATCCCAGCCGTTTTTCCAATACTTCAGCCGTTTGTTCGAATACAATCACTTTCATTCCATCCCGCACGCGACTGATATCCGGCGCAGGATCATCCAGGGTTAAAGCTTTTTTGCCGAATATAAGCATATTGAAATCGTCGAGACGAGAATCACTTTTTACTGTTTGGAATGGTATATCCAAGGATTCCAAGAGCGTCTTTGTTTCACCTGTAGGATCGAACAAAGCAATGTTTGCCTGACTCAAACTCATTTTATTATGAGGCAGAATTTGAATCACAAACGTATCTTCTTGAATGGCGCCCGGATCGAATTCTACGAGCAGATTGATCTCATAAGATCCCGGGCGAACTGACGGCGGCAGATCAAACGAGAGAGGGATTTCGATGATCTCGCCCGTTTTGGCGTCAATAGTTGTACTTCCATGGATTGGATCGGGCAGCTGGAGCGACCACACACAATCCGCTCTTACTGTTTTTCGTGAATTATTGATGACAACGATCTGCTTCTCGACGGTTTGCCCAGGAAGGTAGTTGTGATCTTTGCTTGTAAACTGTGGATGTTTCCCCGCAATATAGGCAAGCAATGGCTGGTTGTTTTTGATCAATGCTTCCCCTGCCTCCGTTGGGATCCAATCGGCGCGTTCGTAAGCAGTGTCAATTCTTTCGTATTGTCTATCGATAAAATCGGGACTGAATCCTGGAGTTTGCAAACGCTTCCAGTCCACATCCAGGTTTTTTCGCCTTTTGTCTGCATCCCGGCTCAATTCCCAAAATTTTCCATAGCTCCACGCATTGAATCCGGAAAGACCCCACGTCCGAAACGCCCGCCAATTGTCTTTTATATACATGGCCCAAACCCTGGCCTGATTATCATTTCCTTCTGCATACGATCCAATAACGGGGCTGGGATAATCCCATCGATGCCAGAGATTACCCGCTCGCGCTTGACGGTCTTCAAAGCGAAGATTCTCTTTGTCCCGTTCTTCAAGTTGATATGCGCGATCGCCCAAAAACTGGGCGTTCCACTCAGCCATGCAAAATTGCCAGGGAACTTTTGCGCTTCCGAAATCGCGCTTGCCTTGATGCCAACCCCGGTACAACGTCCAATTCATCCCCCAGGGCGCGCCGTATTCAAAAAGAAACAACGGTTTTACGCCTTCGGCCGCCCAGTGTTCAAACCAGTCGGAACGTTCCTGAATAGGCACAAAGTTCAAATAAAAATTGCTCGAATGCAAGGGCCCTAAATTGCCGCCGGCGTGATGGTAAACGATTCGCGTCGGATCGAATTGCTTGACAATGGCTTCCGCTCGGAGCGCCCTTTTGGCGTTGCGATTGGCCCAGTCATCTCTTTTTTCCTGTATTCCATCCATCATGTCAGGATTCATGTCTTCACTGTAGCCGGCGGCATTGTGACTCATGGAGTACATCACCACGGAAGGATGATTTTGCGCTTGCCTCACGTAAAACTCGGCGTGCCGCGCATAACCATTGGTTGATTCCGCATCGGGGATTTCCCAGTCATATTGGGAACAATGAGGTTGAGAGAAAAACAAAAGCATTCCAACATCATCGGCGGCGTTGAGAATCTCATTAAATCCAAGGTGGACGCCGGGTTCGCAGCCGTAATTGTGCGTATAAACCGCATTGACGCCGAATGATTTCAAACGCAGCATGGATTCACGCGCGCCTTCATAAGATGCCGCTGCGGCTGAAACCTGAGCGTTGTCGAAGGGAACGGCAAAACAGAAAATGTGCGAGCCGTTTAAAATAAAATCCCTTCCATCTATCCAGAACTCGCGAAATCCAAACCGGATCGGGAAAACCTCGTCCAAGACTTTACCGTCGCGGCCAATCAGCGAAACCTGTATTTCATACATGTTGCGGGGCGTGTGGATGTCCCACAGTTTCTCCGGCATCCAGGAATGGCTGAATGAGATGCGGTTTTTCTTGACGCATTCGGATGAGAATCGTTCGCTTTGAAACTCTTCTATAATCCGTACGTCATTTTTGATTGCAGCATGAATCTGGAATTCTTCATTTTCAGGTATATCAGAGAGAAGAACATCCAAACAAATTTCTTTATTTCGAACCGATGTCCCGATTTTTACATCGCGAATGCGGCATTCTTTGGGTGTTGAAACTAAAAAGACATCGCCGCACAATCCCCTGTGCAGCACCTCGCCCGGAACTTGTTTCGCCGCATTGGAATCATGGAAAGATTGAATCACTGCTTTGATTGGCAAGGCTAATACAAAGAATGAGACGACGTGCTTTTTCCCGGGCGAGCATGCCTCTGTTATATCGACCTCGCCTCCGGGAAAATGCATTTCTCCTATTTTAACGCCGTCGACGTACACAAGCGCATATGAATTTAAATAAGCCGCCGATATGGCAATTCGCCTGTCCGCCCAGTGGGGAGGGATTGTGATTTCCCTTTGGTACCAGGCGCTGTTTATGGAACCAAGGTTTTCATTCTCCCACTTGGGGTGGGGAAAAGATCTTTGCGTTTCTCTCCACATATAATTTCCCGCTTTCCCCGGCCAGGGGGCGGGAACTTTTATATATCCCCAATTGCTTGACGGCGTGTCATCCGCTTCACCTGTCGCCGGCTGCCATAACCAGAGGCCATTCATGCATATCTCTTCGCGTAATGAGTTTGACTGACGAAAGGCTTGATCGAAATCCCAGACGACCTCAACGTCTTCCGGCAATGGAGCAATCGAAAGAGACCATGAAATCTGAGCGACTGCGAATAATACGAAAAACAAAAAAATAATCGAATAATAACGATGCTTTTTCATGACTGAATCCTTGAATTTACTGCGTATTCCATAATCCATTTTGCTTCTCTTTTCTTATTTGGATGAGTTTCTCCGCTGCCAATCTGGATCAACCAATTTCACAACAATTAATCCCTCAAATGTGTTTATTTATTTCTTGAACAAGAACAATCAACGTCAATATAGAATCCTTCAGGAATAGCTTTTTTCAAAAGAGGTTTGTTCATTTCTTACGTTTCATACACCAAATCGCAGGCATAGGGAAACTGGAAATGTATGATTTTTGTGGAATCGCTATAGTCATACAACAATGAATCTTTCCTCAAGTACTTCGCCGTAATGTTGATACCAATCCTTCAGCAAACGGCGATGATTGTGGAGTGTTTCGGTAAAATCGGAATCGACCGCCAGGTTTTTCATTTCGCCCGGGTCTTTTTCCAAGTCGATGAGCATTTCTCGAGAATCACCATGGTCGTAAACGGCATACTTATAGCGATTGCTGATGAGAATACGCGATCTTTCATTTTCTACGACAAGAGTCTTGCGCCATGGCTGGTCGACGCTGGAAGAAGACGTAAGTGGTTTGACACTATGCCCTGGAAGCGCTTTGGGAATCTCAATCCCGGCAAAATGACACAGCGTTGGCATCAGATCTAATCCCGTGGAAACCAGATTTTCCCGGTCAACTCGTCCTTCATCAGCAACACCGGGCTGGCAAATGATTAGAGGAACGCGCGTTGCTTCATCATAGGGCATCGATTTATGCTCCAGCCTATGCGCTGCGTCCATATCGCCGTGGTCGCTGGTAAACACAACAACGGTGTTTTCATCGAGTCCTGACTCGTACAATGAATCTAATACTACGCCAATGTGTGAGTCGACTCGTTCGGTAAGGCGTGTGTAGGCCCATCGATGCATTCGCCACTTTTCTTCCGACCAATGTTCTTGGACATATCGTCGAAAGTCGCGCCAATCAGAATCTCGAACAGCTTTGGATTCATTGGGAGGAATCTCAAAATTGTCAGGCAAGGGAGGACAAACGGACTTGAAAAATTCTTCACGCGACATACCGGCAGGCAACTGAAGCGCTTCAGCCAGACATTCCCGTTCGCGCGAGCTGTTTGGAAACATCGGAGGTTTGGAATTCGCTTTAGTATAAGCGTCTATCGCCATGTAGCAAATATCATGAGGATTGATAAAAGAAGCGACCATCAAAAAGGGTTTATCGTGCGATTGCTGAAAGAAATTTCTGCAGGCATTGGCCAAGTCTTCCCGTTCGTCATTGCTCAAAGAATCAAAACCATAGGCGGTAACGCCTTTTGATTGGTCGCCGGGCAAATGAACCTTACCCCCATAGACGGTTTCATAACCCTGGCTTCGAAAAACATTTCCCATGGCGTGAGACAGAATTCCGGGCGGAACGTTGGCTTGCCCGTTCTTTTCCATTCCAATGCGGCTTGGCAATACGCCAGTCATCATGCAGAAACGGGAGGGCATGCAAACAGGATTACCACAATAGGCTCGATCAAACCGAACGCCCTGAGAGGCCAGACGATCCATCGCGGGGGTCTTTAAATAGGGATTGCCGGCGCAGCTCATCATTCCCGCATGCTGTTGGTCAGTAATGATGAGCAATATATTCGGATGCTTTACCGCGGCTGATTTTGCCGCCGATGTATTCAGTTGACTCGAACTAAATATTCCGGCCGCCCCAAGGCCAACCGAACTCATAAAATTTCGCCTCTTCATTTTGCGCATGATTACTTATCCCATTATTTAATTTAAAATGATTGTATCTCTTTAGCCAAGTATAGGCGAGAATGGTGATAATGTGTTGGTGAGGATGTATTTCCGCAAGGAATTCACGTTGATTTCAATGGGATTGCGGCCTCGTAATTTGAGCGTTCGCATAATAGACAGCGGTTTAGAGGGTAAAATGGAAGAACCTTAAAGGATTGGATTGAGAATCGTCAATAATAACAGGCCTTTCCGCATCCAACCGCCATTTTCGGGCAAAGGTATATTTGCTATGAGCGCAAATGACGGTTGGATTTCAGAGTGACGCGCAGGCGGCATAATGTACGCACAGGAGTTGGGGGAAAGCCGGTTGGGCAATGATTTTCTTGATTGGGGGGGAGATAACAGCGGAACTTGTGCGGGATTGCTTAAATTGATCCCAGATCAACCGGCAATCCATCTGAGTGAATCGTTCTTCCAGGCTTTTGCAGCCATTCAGTATGACTTTTTCATAATCCTTCTGTTCAAGATTAGACGCCAAGGGAGTTGAGGGAAGCATGTGGGTGAGTGTTTTCCCCATGCTGGAGAATCCACTTTTCTTCCGGTTTCGCCGCCGTAAATCCCGGAAGAAGCGCTCCAATATATTATTGGATAGCATCATCAATTGCACCCTTACAGGGTGTTGAACCAAAGACTTTCAAAGTCACACATCCCTTTCACCCATTATATGGCCGTGAACTTGACTTGGTGATTCGCCGCAAAAATTGGGGAGAAGACCGAGTCTATTATCATGACGAAACAGGCAACCTCATTTCACTCCCAATCCAGTATACAAGCGTAAAAGAGATTGATCCGTTTGTGGTAATTGCTGCAGGCCGATCTTTGTTTCGCTTCCAGGATTTGGTGAGTCTCGTTCGTGTAATCAAGGAGGAGAAAGGAAAGGAAGCGGAGAGATGATAACGAATAGATGGCCCCAGAGGCGTAAATTAAATTATGTCATTAATGTAAATGGAAATATGCCGATATCCCAGTATGGTTTTTGGAGTACAAAGGATTAATTTGAAAAAAAATCAAATATAACAGATGGTATTTGAGAAATACGACTTTACAAAAACGAGAAGTGTAACATAATTATATTTACAGTCATGCCATCTTATTCCTCTGGAGGTCTTCGATGTCTACTCGCAATCCTGCCGATGCCAAAAACCAAACTTTGCGCGAACAAGGAACCCTCAATCCCCATCCCGAAACCGTACGCGATCCACTCTTCCTCGAAAACGATTTTTTTGATCCGAGAGATCTCATTCAGGTCAAGTACGAAATGTTGCGTCGAGTGCAAATCGAGGGGCAGTCCATTCAAGGCACAGTCCAGGACTTTGGCTTCTCTCGGCCCTCCTTCTACAAAGCCCAAGACGCTTTTGGGAAAGAAGGACTTCCCGGCCTTCTTCCCAGACGCCGGGGGCCCCAACGCGCCCACAAGCTTACCGAGGAGATCATGGAATTTATTGAGCAGACTTTGCGAGAGGAAGGTCCTTTGCGGGCGACGGCTTTAGCTCGACGGGTCGAAGAACAATTTGGTGTGCTCGTTCATCCACGCAGTATTGAACGGGGATTGACACGACGGAAAAAAAAACGACAGGAGGCAGAACGAGCCTAGGGAAGCATGGAAAGGTTTTTCCCAGCAAGACTTAGCGGCTTGCTACGAGAAACTCCGCAATCAAGTCCTGGGAAACGCAGTCTTTCCCTCAAGAGGTTTGGGGTGGGCGTTATTCATTCGAAAAGGAATGAAGGCGTGGATAGCCACTTGGCAGGAAAATATTCCTCCATTGCGGGCTATTCCTGCGAGCCAGTCCCCAAACGAAATTTCTCTGGGAGCGCATTTTTCCATTAGTGTGGCAACCTTGATAGCCAATATCATAACAACTCTTTATCAGGAGGAGAACAATGGAGAGAGCCACTCATCAGAAAGTGACTTCCGATCATCTCAAACGCAATGCCTATCTTTACATTCGCCAGTCGACGGTGCGGCAGGTCTTTGAAAACACGGAAAGCACGCAGCGCCAATACGCGCTTCGTCAACGAGCCGTGGCGTTGGGATGGCTCGCCGAACAGGTGGTTGTGATCGACTGTGATTTGGGGTATTCCGGTGGAACGACAGGCGACCGGCAAGGCTTTCAACAGTTGGTGGCGGAAGTGGGGATGGGAAAAGCCGGATTGGTGATGGGATTGGAAGTGTCTCGATTGGCCCGAAATTCCGCCGATTGGCACCGGTTATTGGAAATCTGTGGATTGACAGGGACTTTGCTCCTGGACGAGGATGGACTCTATGATCCGCAGCATTTCAACGACCGTCTTGTGCTGGGACTAAAAGGAACCATGAGCGAAGCGGAACTGCACTTGTTGCGAGCCCGCTTGCATGGGGGGATTTTGAACAAAGCGGAGCGAGGCGAATTACGGATTACCCTTCCCATTGGATACGTGTATAACTCAGAAGGACGGGTTATCCTGGATCCGGACAAACAAGTGCAAGAAAGTATTCGAATGTTTTTTCAAACCTACCGCCGGCTAGGATCGGCTTGGAGAATGATTCAGACTTTTCACAAACAAGGTCTGTTATTTCCAAGGCGTGTACGCTACGGGGCGAGGAAAGGGGATTTGGGTTGGGGAGAGTTGCAGTATTCCCAGGCGTTGTACATGCTTCATAATCCCCGATATACCGGTGCATTTTGTTATGCCCGAACTCGCACCAGAAAAAAAGTGGATGGAGGAATGGCGACCAAGCGATTACCGCCCGAAGAATGGCATACGCTCTTACGAGGAGCACACGATGCCTATATTTCCTGGGAGGAGTATGAAGATAATCAGCATCGATTACAAGAAACAGCCCAGGCTTACGGAAAAGACCGGTGGAAGAGTCCGCCTCGGGAAGGGCCAGCGTTGCTCCAGGGATTGGTGATGTGTGGTCAATGTGGACGAAGAATGACCGTTCGTTATCATCAACGGTCGGAAAAGTCGGTTCCCGACTATGTATGTCAAAAAAAACCAGATTGAATATGGTGAATCGATCTGTCAACAAATACCGGGGGCAGAAATCGACGAAGCCGTGGGTAACCTTCTGGTGGAATCGATGACACCTTTCACCTTGGAGATCGCCTTGCAGGTGCAGCAGGAATTGCAATCGCGAATGAAAGAAGCCGATCGATTGCGGCAAAAACAAGTGGAGAGAGCACGCTATGAAGTGGAATTGGCTCGACGCCGTTATATGCAAGTGGATCCCGAGAATCGATTGGTCGCGGATGCGCTAGAAACAGAATGGAACGAGAAACTCAGAGCATTGGCAGAGACACAAGAAACCTACGAAAAACAGAGTCAAAATGATCGTCTCCTTTTGGACGAAACCCGGCGAGAAGAAATTATGGCGCTTGCTACTGATATTCCCCGGCTTTGGCATAATCCCCAGACTTCTCAACGGGAGCGCAAACGGATTGTTCGTCTGTTACTGGAAGATGTTACTCTCGTGAAGGATACTCAAATTCATGTTCACGTTCGCTTTAAAGGAGGAGGCATCAAAACATTGATTCTCGCGATACCATCTCCTTCTTGGAAAACATGGACAACGGATCCCAAAGTGGTCAAAGAGATTGATCAATTGCTGGACCATCATACAGAGAGTGAAATCGCCACGATTCTCAACCAACGGGGCTATCGTTCCGGGAAAGGACGGGTATTTGATACCATCTGTGTCGCTCGAATCCGCCAGTCCTATAAAATAAAAAAACGCGTTGATCGCCTAAAAGAAAAAGGTATGCTAACTCAAGAAGAGATGGCTAAACGACTTGCAGTGGGAACATGGAAAATCCGGGAGTGGCGCAACCTTGGGGTTTTGAAGGCTTATGCCTACAACGATAGGAATGAGTGTTTATATGAACCGCCAAGTACAAATTCGCCGATCAAAACGATGAAGCAAAACCTTCCGATAAAGAAACATTCTCCAGAGGTCTCTTCTGATTGTATGAAGGAGGTGCAATATGAAGTGTAATCGTTGGTGCGCTGGGGCTGGATCATTACGATCCCCTGGGGCGCGGCGACGGGAATGGGATCGGCGAATAATTTCCCCCAATATTGATCGATCTGCGCGACCATCTTTTTATAGGCCTTGTCCCACAGGAACCGCTTATCGGTTGTGATCCAGGTTCGAAACGCTTCCACGTTCTCTTGGATAGTGGATACCGGCGTATCGTCCCCCCCATCATTCAAGCCCTTCTTCCCTTCCGGGAGCGCCAATCGCAAGGCGGAGCGAAGCGCATCAAAGACTTCAATCTTCTCTTCGATTTTGGCTAAATGGACGAGCAAGTTTTCATTGTTAACGGTCTTTCGCAAGACATGGAGCATTCGAAAGAAGGGCCAATTGAAATCGAGATCCCTCTGGAAGGACGTAACCAACAGATCCCGCAGCGCCGATTCCAACGTATGCAACCGCTGCAGAAAGACGACATGCGTTCGATCGAAAGGAAAACCGTATCCGCCGAATTGATCGACGGGATGAAGCGCCCAATGAAGTAAGGCATAGGTAAACGCGGCCGGGGTCTGTGCGAGCAAGGACTGGGAAGAACATCCCTCATTCAATCCCATGAGAATCTCTTGAAAGACGCTCCGTTCCTCCCGGAACAGGGGCTCAAGCGTTTTGATGTAACTCCGGAGGGCCGTTCGAATCTTGAGCCGCCGCAACCCCTTTCGGATTTCATCATAATCTTTCTCGAGCAGATCGTTGCCGATGTCGCGCAGGAAATGGTAATGGCAGATGAAATCGGGGATGCCGGGAAACACTTCCTCAACGGCTTTGAGGATGCCAGTCCCCATATCGTGAACCAACGCGATCGGCGGGCCGTAGTCCCGCTGGACGCCTCGAAAGAATGACGCGATGGAGGCGGCGTTCTCGGAAGGATATTTGGCGCTGGCCAAAACGATGTTCGACAGGCCGTCCATGCCGGTGAACACATGGGGGCTGTCGCTTTCGCAGGTTCCATCCACATGAAGGATATATCCCCCCTGAGA
>JAFGTC010000081.1 GCA_016934335.1 Candidatus Omnitrophota bacterium
AATCACTTATCTGTGCGGAGCGCGGCGGCCATTATATTAGATAGGCTTTGCGGGAATTAAAATTGAGGCTATAATTTGCGCTTTGTGCGCCCATCGGAGCATTATAGGAGGCATTGAATCATGGAACATCCGGCTTTGACGTCTTTTGAACAGAGCCAGTTGCGGGAAAGTTACCCGCATTTTCAATCAGGCGATACCGTCCGCGTCAATACGCGAGTCATTGAAGGTGAAAAAGAGCGTATTCAGGCGTTTGAAGGAGTCGTAATCGCCCGTAAAGGCGGAGGGATTTCAGAGACTTTTACCGTACGCAAAATCTCGTATGGCATCGGAGTCGAAAGGACTTTCCCTCTTCATTCGCCGCGCATTGAATCGGTGAAAGTGGTTCGACGCGGCCGCGTGCGCCGGGCCAAGTTGTATTATCTGCGCGATCGCGTAGGTAAAGCGACTCGCATCAGAGCGCGCCGAAAGCAAGTGAAAGATTATCACAACGAAGATATTGTCAACGCCAATGCAACCGCTCCCGTGGATTCTCACGTTCAAGAATCAACCGAGAATCCGCAGACCGGTCAGGAATAACGTTCAATCAACTTATCTTTGTCTTGTAGTCTTTGTCTTGTAATCTCTGTCTTGCCCTTTGATTTGTCATTGGTTTTGACGATGAGTCCAGCTATTTAAAAGGCGCGTTTTTCGCGTCTTTTTTCGTTAGTGCGGCTGGCCTGGTCATTACGAAATACCCTTCTAAGACTCTTTGACGTTGAAACGATAGAAAAAGAGGCCCCTGAGGAAATACAGGGGCCTCTTTATGAACTATCAACTCTTTATGAACTATCAAGAGAGATCGGAGCGGATGCACTCTCTTCAGCCATCGTCCAAGATTATTCTTCCTTCATATAAGGGTAGCGCCAGTCCGACGCGGGAATGAACGTTTCTTTGATCGTTCGCGGAGAAACCCAGCGCTCCAGATTGAGCCAGGATCCGGCTTTGTCGTTGGTTCCCGAGGCGCGGCTTCCGCCGAAGGGCTGTTGACCGACGACGGCGCCGGTCGGCTTGTCGTTGACGTAGAAATTGCCGGCGGCGTGGCGAAGTCGAGTCATGGCTTTGACTATGGCGGTTCGGTCGAGAGCGAAGATGGCGCCGGTGAGCGCATAGGGGCTTGTTCTGTCGCAGACGTCGAGCATCTCTTCGTACTGATTGTCTGGATAAACGGTCAATGTAAGAACCGGCCCGAAAATTTCTTCAGACATGAGGCGCGAATGGGGATCTTTACTGAGAATGATAGTCGGTTCAATAAAATAGCCCTCCGAATCGTCATATCCGCCTCCGCAGAGAATTTCATAATTGGATTCTTTCTTGGCCAGATCGATGTATTCGGTGATGGTCTTAAAGGCTTTCTTGTCGATGACTGCTCCCATGAAATTTTTGAAATCGCAGATGTCGCCCATGCCGATCTGAGCGCATTCGTCAAGCATGCGCTCCTTGACCTGGGGCCAGATCGATTCGGGCACGTAGCCGCGGCTGGCGGCCGAACATTTCTGACCCTGGTATTCGAATGCGCCGCGCAGTGTATTCGCGACGAAGGCTTCTACGTCGCAGGAGGCGTGGGCGAAGACAAAGTCCTTGCCGCCCGTTTCGCCCACAATGCGCGGATAAGAATAGTATTTGCGGATGTCGGATCCGACGGCCAGCCAAATGGTCGAGAAGACATAAGTGCTGCCGGTGAAATGAATGCCGCCCAGGTCGATATGATCGAGCGCGGGAGGCGCAACAACCGGGCCGGGGCCGGGAACCATATTGATGACGCCGTCCGGCATGCCCGCTTCTTTAAGTACTTGCATAATGTAATAGGCGGGAAGCACGGCGCTGGAAGCCGGCTTCCAGACAACCGTATTGCCCATCAACGCCGGAGCGGTTGGCAGATTGCCGGCGATGGAGGTGAAATTGAACGGCGTAATGGCCAGCACGAATCCCTCCAAAGGCCGATGCTCCATATAATTGAGAATGCCTGCGTTGGAAAACGGCTGATCTCCGTAGACCTCTTCCATGAAATGAGTATTGAAGCGCCAAAAATCGATCAGTTCGCAGGCGGAGTCGATTTCGGCTTGATGCGGCGTCTTGCTCATATTGAGCATTGATGCGGCGTTGAGGACGGCGCGATATTTGGTGGATAATAATTCCGCCGCTTTTAATAAAATGATCGCCCTTGCATCCCAGGGCATCTCGGACCATTCCTTTTTGGCGTCGTTGGCGGCTGCGATGGCTTGAAGGGCGTAATCGGCGTTGGCTTGATGAAATTGCCCCAGTTTGGCGGAGTGATCATGAGGGCAGCGAAGATTTACCAAATCGCCGTTGCGCACTTCCTTGCCGCCGATGATCATGGGAACGTCGATGGGATTGGCGAGCATGTCTTTCAGTTTGGCTTTCAGTTCGCTGCGCTCAGGCGTTCCCGGCGCATAGGAGTATACCGGTTCGTTTTGGGGTTCTGGAATTCGAAAGATACCATTAAACATAAGTTCCTCCACATTTGGGAAATAGTCCCTTATTAAATGCAGAAACATACGCTCCTGTCAATCTTTACATCAAAATTGCATGGATGGATCGAATGATCGAGCGGCGAGCCGGATGCGGCGCGCAATTTTTTAGAAAGACAAACTCATCAAAGTCAGCTGCGGATTGATTGGATCGATTGGAAGACGTATGATGATGTTGATTTTTTCTTGGAGAAACATAATATCGTGACCACGAACGCCGCTTTTATAGATCGCATTCGCGCCAATGGCGTTGTCGGATCCGGCGGGGCGGGATTCCCCACCTACGCCAAGTTGAAAACTTCCGTTAAAACGTTGATCATCAATGGAGCGGAGTGCGAACCCCTTTTGCATAAAGACAAGGAACTGTTGAAGCATTACGGCGACGAGTTTCTTGAAGGCATGGCGCAGATCCAGGCGCATTTGGGCGCGGAAGAATCGATTCTGGGCATCAAAGGAAAATACACGGATGTCATCGATGTTTTAACGCCAAAATTGCGTGATGGCATGCGCATTCATCGTTTAGGCGACTTTTATCCGGCTGGCGACGAGTTTGTGCTGGTTTACGAGACGACCGGCAAAGTGATTCCGCGCGGCGGACTTCCGCTGCATGTCGGCTGCGTCGTAATGAACGTCGAGACGGTGTTGAATGTGGCGCATGATCGGCCGGTTACGACCAAATTCTTGACCGTAGCCGGCGCCGTGAATGATCCCAAGACGGTTGAAGTCCCCATCGGCGCGTCCTATCGCTCGGTGATCGAAGCCAGCGGCGGCGCTCAAGTCGAGCCCTACGCGGTTCTGGTCGGCGGGGCGATGATGGGCCGTCTGGCCGCCAGTCTGGATGATCCTGTAACAAAAACAACCGGCGGTCTTTTAGTATTTCCCGAAGATCATCCGCTTATTAAACGGTATCGCCTTACTGAAGCGGAGGTGAGATTGATCGGGAAATCGTCTTGCGATCAATGTACTTTCTGCACCGAGTTGTGCCCGCGTTATTTATTGGGGCATCCCATCGAACCGCATAAATCGATGCGGGGTTTGGTTTTCAGCCACGATAAACTGCCGCAGGTCGTCGGCAGCCTGTACTGTTGCGAGTGCAATCTATGCACGTTGATTTCCTGTCCCGAAGATCTTGATCCCAAAAATGTCTGCGTGTATTACAAGCGCGATATGCGAGAGCAGAAGATTGCCTTTCCCGAGGATGTTCCCGACCGGCCGGTGCACAGTATGCGCGAAGGCCGCCAGGTTCCTATTTCGCGTCTGATCGTCAAGTTGGGTTTGAAGCAATATGTAAACAAAGGGCCCTTGACGGCGATTCCAATATCATGCGGCAGCGTCGCCATTGCTCTTTGCCAGCATGTGGGGGCGCCCGCAAAGGCGACGGCGTCGGTCGGCGATCGCGTGCGCAAGGGCGATGTCATTGGACAAGTGGATGAAGATCAATTGGGCGCGCCGATTCACAGCAGCATCGACGGCGTGGTTCGGGACGTGACGGAAAGCCATATCGTAATAGATCGAGCGTAAAACGGAGTTGCCATAATGTCACAAGCCATTGGTATGATTGAGTTGTCCAGCATCGGGATCGGCCATGAAGTCGAAGACTCCATGTTGAAGGCTTCGTCCGTCGATTTGCTGGTCGCGCGAACCATCTGTTCGGGTAAATATGTGGTGATCGTCGGCGGAGAAGTGGCGGATGTGCAAAGCAGCGTGGACGCCGGTTTGCAAATCTGCGAAGAAGCGATCATCGATCACATGGTGATTCCCAACGTTCATGAAAGCGTTTTCCCCGCTTTATCGCATACCGCGCCGATTTCACCTCAAAAAATCGGCGCATTGGGAATCGTTGAGACATTTACGGTGGCCAGCATTCTTGAAGCGGCGGACGCCGCCGCCAAGGCGGCGGATGTAACGCTGTTTCGTATTCATGTAGCCATGGCCGTCGGCGGCAAAGGATTTTTGCAGGCGACCGGAGACGTCTCCGCCGTGAAGGCGGCCGTCGAAGCGGCCTCCGATGTCGCCAAGAGCAGAGGCGTTCTGGTCAGCCGGGTTGTGATTCCCGCCCCTCGAGCGGAATTGTTTTCAGAATATATATAACGCGCGATTTTCCTCTGATATCTTTTGTTTCAAGCCGCCTGTTATATTCATGTTTTCAATAATGTCAGGAATGCTGGCAGTAGGTAATGAGGGCGTATTAGGTACACTTTTTGTAGCATATATGTATACAAACAGAGAACGATAATCATGAAAAGACATTCTTGAATAGCGCTTCCTTGAACGGCCGCCGTTTCGGATTTGGCAAAATCCCGAACAGCCCATCCTAAATGAATGGCTTTTACTCGAAATAAAAAATCAATAAGAAGGCTTCCAATCGCTGGCTACAAGAATGTCGCCCAGGCTGGTCAAGCCATTGGAAGGCTGGTAGCGCATATAACGGAACGTTGTTGAATAGCCCGGGGCGGAAAATCGATCGTTGGTGTCCCAGATGGTATGTTGAGCGCCCGGATATTCGAAGACCGGGTTGGAGTCGTCGCTGAAACTCGGTCCGGCGCTCGCGACAAGCCATCGGGTGGCCGGGCCGCTGGCATTTCCTCCGCGATCCCATTTCACATCCCAATCCGGCTCCGTCCCAAAGGTGTAATGCTTCTGAGTTCTGCCCCAATCGTCCGATGCGGCGAAGGGATTGTTATAGAAGGGATCTTCGGGCAGCGATCCAATATACGAAGTCGGCGAGGTCAATCGATACAAGCCTGCATGCAGGGGGACGTCGGAATCGTGATGATTCTCGGTATAGGTGCCCCAGTCGACGCGATACATTTCCTGCGCCTGCCCCATGGCGCGCATATCGGAAAGCACTTTTGCGACCTTGGCGCGCGTCTGGGCGTTAATGAAATTGGGAACGGCGATGGCGGCCAGAATGCCAATAATAGCGACCACAATGAGCAATTCGATGAGCGTAAATCCATCTTTTGTCCGCATGATCATCCTCATCCAAAATGGATGTCGGCGAGCTTCACGGATGCGTATTTACATCGATATACCATGAAGCTCGCCATAAAAAATGGGTATAGATATATTAATATAATGCCCAATCTGTTACGGGCGTCGGTCCGGAGATAACGATATTATCAATGATGGTTCGGGTTTCTGCGGCGCTTCCGTCCACCCAAATCGATACCGTGTTGAGGCCGTCAATGTATTCTCTGCGAAAACCGAAATTTTCAGCGAGCTGCACTTCATCGCCGCCTTCTTTTTGCGCATATACAGAATACGTTTGATCAGCGGGATCCAAAGCAATCTCGCAGCGCATATAGATTTTGACGCCGTCTGTGTATGAGAAGGCTTCAAAAGCATCATAAGTTCCGCCTCCCGACCAATCGCCGTTTCGAGCGTCAATCACAGCAGAATCTTGCTGCATGCGCGTCATGGCGCTTTGCTCCGGCCATCCCAGCAATGGATTTCCATCGAATTCAAAATTGAACTTATCGCTGATGCATACGCCAACGTCGATATTGCTGTCTTCCGGTCCGACATACTGCCAATCCCACGTCACCGTCATAACGCCGGAATTCTGGTTGGGAAACTCGATAAAAACCCAAGTGTCCTGATCATCGCCGTTTTGATACATCACCAAGGCTTCATTCTCGATATAGGCGTAAAGTTCAGAGGGCACTGACGCTCCATCCTGCCATACCGCATCCGATCCTGCAGGTTGACCCATGACTGGACCGTTCGTGTATCCCTCGGCTTCCGAAAAACTGGTTGAAAAATAAATTTGTCCTTGAACGTTCATTACACTTATCAAACACATGGCGAACAATACAACAAAAACTGATTTCATTTTCATGAATATTTCACCTCCTGGAAAATTATAAGTCGGATTGAACATAAAATTCAATCCGTTTAATTTTTTAAAATTATCGCATGATTAATTTTGCAAAGTCAATCGTGAATAGGCTATTTATCCGATTTTTTTTGCGCCTTTTATAAATTCCTCATCCGAAGCCAGGCCCAGTCCCGGGCCTGTAGGGGGAGCGATAAAGCCGTCTTTGAGGCGCAGGGGAGGATCGTACCAACTCCCGACTTTTTCGATGTCGCCTTTGTACTCTTGGAATGCTCCAATATGGGGGGTGAAGGAACAAAAGTTGAGCATATCGACGAATCCCACGCCGCCGCCGGACATGTGCACCGTGGTTGGAATATCTTTCAAGGCCGCCATTCGGGCTACCCGCGAGGCGCGAATCATGCCGCCGTTGTAATGAAGATCGGGCTGAACAACCTGCACCGCATCGTTCTCGATCATCCAGCGAAATCGTCGCAGGCTTGTTTCCTGCTCGCCGCCGGCGATGGGAATCTCCAAGGCGTCGGCGACTTTCTTAGTTTCTTCCAGGTGATCGAAGGGGCAGGGCTCTTCGAAGAAATGGAAATTTTGCTCCTGACACATTCGACCGATCTTGATTCCCATTTCTGCATCGTAGGAGCCGTTGGAGTCGGCGTGAATCGTGATCGCATCGCCCAGGATTTTTCGCGCGAGAGGGATCAACTTTTCGGTTCTGCCGGGAAGGGAATCGGCGTTATTGCTCATCCTCCCCCCCACTTTGAGTTTGACCGCTTTGGCGCCTGTATCTTCGATATGTTTTTTTAAGATCTCCACCTCCTCTTCCGCGGTGGTATCGCGGTTGCCGCTGGCGCGATAGACCGGCACGTCGTTGCGTACTCGACCTCCAAAGAATTCGCTGACGTGTTTCCCTGCTATTTTGCCCAAGAGATCCAGAATGCTGAATTCAACCCAGGCCACGCAGTTCCAAAGCGCCAGACCCGATAACTTATAGTTGCTGTTAAAAACATAAACGCCGTCAATGAGCGATTCCAATTGCCGGGCGTCTTTGCCGATGAAATAAGGAATCACCAATTGCTGTAAAATAGGATAAAGGTAATGTGCGCGAGTGTTGGTGAAGGCAAAACCAATTGCGCCGTCTTTCGAGATTGTTCGAACGATGTGATCGCCTCCGAGCCGGTATAATTCGATCGATGAGAGTAAGATGGGATCTTTGAATCCAGCAAGATGTAAGATCGGCTTCTTAGCCGCCTGCTCCAACAGGTCAACAGAGATGCGCTGACTGTTCCCGTACGTTTTTGCGCCTCCTAGAGTCAGCCCTGCTCCAGCGCCGATTGTTGATTGGATAAAAGAACGCCGGTTTTGTTTCATTTTAATCCTCCTTAAAACTCATAGAATGAACCATTCAATCATAGATGAATTTTGTATGAATGATCGTCGTCTTCGGAAGGCTTCCCTTTGCATTTTATAGATCCAAAAGAGAAATAAGTTGATTTTACGGGAAGGTGTGAATTTATTGTAACTTCTATGGAATCAGTATATATTGTGATATTTAACCTCTCTCTTGAGGGGCTTCCGGAGAGAAATAAAATTTCGTGAAAAATTTATTTTTGGGATAGTATTGGAAAGAGAAAAGTGTATAATCTGGCAAAAGATCATCCCAATTCTGGAACATCGAGTGCACATTTCTATTACCACCCTGAGTTGCTGTTTTCTCATCCTTTTGTCAGGTCTTGGAAAGTCACCGCGAGTACCAGTAGTAGCGGGGTGTCATTCAAAAATTACAGGAGTTGTAAGTCAATGGCAAACGGTCGAGTAAAATGGTTCAACGAGCAAAAAGGGTACGGCTTTATCGAAGCAGACGGCGGCAAAGATATATTTGTCCATCATACCGGAATTTCCGGTGACGGCTTCAAAAATCTGTACGAAGGTCAGCAGGTCGAGTTTGATGTGGAGCAGGGGGAAAAAGGTCCCAAAGCAGTGAATGTTGTAACAATACGCTAAAAACATCCAAACCACAGAAAAAAGCCCGCCCTTCATCGAGCGGGCTTTTTTAGTTTCAGGCGCAATGTTAAAAAATCCTGAAATTATTAATTCTCCCCGTTCTGAATTGAAAATGGAAAAGCGTCCACATTCTTTTTTTGCATTCGATCTTCGTTTGTCTGGGGAGGATGGACGTGACAGAATGCGCATTTCGGAATATTTTCGTCGCCTAAAATTTGACTTTGCTCTTGGTGGCATGGAATGCACAAATCGTGCATGGCGTTCATATAACTTCGCGCGATATAATAATCCGCTTTGCCTGTATCGATCTTTTGAAACATGCTTTGATGGCATTCCGTACAGGCTATGGAACTCTCTCGCGATTTGGATTGTCCCTCCGCATGGCATTGCGTACAGGATTGATTTCCCTGAAGCGCCTTCTGGTGAAATTCATGATCAAAAATGTTTGAAGACAGGTGCATGTCGCTATGGCATTCATAACAGCCGGTGGGACCATCCTGCGGGATGCTGGCGTGGTGGCATGCCAGGCAGCCTTCCCGCTCTCCGTGAATTTTTTCTAAGCGTTGTTCATGTTCTTTATGATTAAAAAGCACAAATTCACCCGTTCGATTTCCATCGATTTTGATGGTTTCCCATCCCACTGCTTTACGGACCGGAACGGGATCTCTTTCATAACCCGAAATGGCTTTGGAGGGGAGCATGGCGGCGGTGATGCTGATCACGGATACCACGATTATCGAGAAGACGCTGATGTTTTGCACCAGCGAATCGCCCAGCCAAACCTTGGAGGGCGCGTCGAAAACCGGCTGCTCAAATTGGCGTTTTTCGATGGATTTCTTTTCTTCCTTTTCGTCGGTAAAGAGCCGGAAATTTTCAGCGCAGAAAATATAGACCAACGCCGCTCCGCTGACGATCGCCAAACTGATGCTGATTTCCATCCAGGTAGGAAAATATACATTGCCGGGACTTTTTTCGATGGCGATGATCCCGACATTGAGCCGGTTGAGAACCATGCCAAAAACGACCATCAGGGAACAGGCGAATAGCGCATCCAAGCGATGACGTATTTTGGAGAATGACAGGAGAACAGCTGGAATCAGGGCGCTGATGGAGATTTCAAAAAGAAACAAAGCGCTTTGCCAGGATCCTTCGAAGAGATATCCGAGTTTGGAATGAACGGCTAAATCAACAAACCGAATGGCCAGATAAATGTAAAGCACGATCGAAGCTGCTTTGGCCAGGCCGGCGAGCAGATCGGTTTTGATCTTATGATGAAACAGCCAAGACGATGCAAACGCTTCCAAGGTCACCATCATGAGCCCCAAGCCGACGGCGGAGACAAAGAAGAGGGCGGGGATGATGGGCGTATACCAGAGCGCATGCAGCCTGTAGGGCATTATCAAGAACAAGGAGCCTAAGGACGATTGATGCAGAGTGGAAAGCATGATTCCGGTGATGACCAAAGGAACGGTGAGCCATTTCAAAAGTTTGTGAATGCGCTGGAGGATCGGCCATTGCAGGTAGGGATGCTCCAGGGCGACGGGAGCGAATTCAAGAGCCAGGACGGTCAAGTAGAGCATGACGCACCAGGCCACTTCGAACAGCACGGAATGATGCTGCCAAAAGATCGTAGCATGCCAGATGCGCCAGGGCAGCCCGAGATCGAACAATAGCCCGATAACGACGGCGGTATACCCCAAAAAAGCCGTCAGAACGGCCGGACGAAGAATCGGACTATATTTTTCCAGGTGAAAAATATAGACGGCCGCGGCGATGACAAATCCACCCGCCGCCAAAGCGACTCCCCCCATCACGTCGAAGGCGATCCATAATCCCCACGGCGTATCGTCGGTCAACGCCGTGGTCGCTCCCAGACCCATGGAAAAGCGCGCCCATGCGACGACCAGTCCGACCGATGCAAAGGCCCACAAAATGGATTTCACAATGAGACGTTTATTCATGGCTTCTCCCTATGCGTTGGATTCTTCCTGCTCTTCCTGTAATTTCATCCGCCGTTCGATGATCCAGTAAATTCCCGTCATGGCGGCCGCCATGCCCAACGCGACGCCGGGAACTTTGTTGAGCGCCGCCCAAGTGTATTGGGGCAGGGGATTGTCTCCCAAATCCGGCTTCCATGCGAGAAAATCGAGAGGGATGTCGGAAATGTACATAACGGATGTTCCGCCGATTTCTTTTTCTCCAAAAACCTTCCCGATATATTGGTCGGGATGTTTATCGATCCGGTCTTTGGCGATGGCGAGCAATTCATCGCGCTCGCCGAAAATCGTGGCTTTCTCGGGGCAGGCTTCTACGCACGCCGGCGCGCCGCCTTGTTTGATTCGTTCATAACACAGGGAGCATTTGCGCACGTAAGGAATCGCCTCCGCCCATTCGTAGCGAGGAATGCCGAAGGGGCACGCCATCATACAATAGCGGCATCCGATGCATTTCCCTTCTTCATAAACCACGGCGCCGGTCTCGGTTGTATGAAGCGCGCCGACGATGCACGCCGAAGCGCAGGCCGGCTCCAGGCAGTGGCGGCATTGTTTGCGAACGAATCGATTTTGACCGTTCTTATCGACATGGAGGACGGAAGTAAATCGTTCTCCGGAAAGTCCATCGCGAGTTTGATACTGCTTAACGGAGCCGGGCGGAAGATCGTTGGCCGCCGTACAGCCGTCGACGCATTTTCCGCATCCAACGCACTTGGTTATATCGGTCAGGATCCCTTTCATATTGACTTCACCTCGCCATGAACTTGAATTGTGACGTTTCGGCCCGCGTCGGGCGGGAATTTCCAGGCTAGTTCGGATGTCAACCGGATGAGTGGAAACAGGATGCAATGAGCGATTTTGGTAAAAGGCGTCAGCACCAAAAAGACTTCCGCTGAAAGAAGATGAATCAGCATGACGGTTTGATAGGGGATGGGATTATAGGGGCGAGATGCGATATAGCCCGTCGCAAAAATGAGAAGCAGCACAATCAGAAGAAAATAATCGACGAAGCCGCTGTTTTGGCGAATGCTTCGCGAAAAGATCCGAAATCCCAACAGGAGCGTTCCCGTGATTAACGTCAGTAAAGTTAAAACATCGGCGACGCTGCGAGAAATGCCGGGCCAGGCAATTCCGATCGATGCCTGCCAGAGATAAATATGATCGAGAAGAAACAGCGGAACGACAATCACTCCCGCATGAAATAGAAAGGAAGAGAAACTTATCAAAGGGATATGGCGGTGAAGCCGGTGAACCGGCAGCATCCAGGATGCAGTCGTCAAAAGGATTTTTCCATAAGAATTATTTTTATCTCTCGCGCGACGCACCATCTGCACGATGCCAAACAGGGATAGAAGAAAGAGGCGCAGCAATCCCAGCGCCATAATGAGAAATGACAGGCGAAACAAAGGACCGCGCGCTAATTCGTATAGATCAGGCATGAGTTCCACTCCCTTCCAGAATTTGTTCTTCTTGGGATTTCTGTTCGTTGTTCTCTTCAGAGGATTTGTCGATTGGCGGCAGCCGAAGCGCTCGCAGAATTAGATCGTGAAGGCCGACGACCGTGGCGGGTATTTTGTAAAATTCAACCAGCTCCTTCAATTGTTTTTTGCAGTTGGCGCAAGGAGCGACTACGATTTCTGCGCCGGTCGCCCGGATTTGATCGGCTTTGATTTTCCCGGAGACTTTCATGCGATAGTCGTACACTTCGTCGACGGAAACTGTGCCGCCGCCGCCCCCGCAGCAGTAGTTCGCTTTGCCATGGGGCTCCATCTCGACGAAATTCTTGACGAACGATTTGAGAATTTTTCGGGGCTGTTCGACGAGCCAGCCGGAGCGGGCGATGTTGCAGGGGTCGTGATAGGTTACGGTTTCTCCTATCGCATCGGGATCAAGTTCGATTTTCCCCTGTTCAATGGCGTTTAAGGTATATTCCTGAATGCTGATGACGGGGATTTCTTCTCCGTCGTTAAAGGTGGGAGCGAAGGCTTTTGCGGATCGCGACGCATGACCGCATTCGCCGATGAGAATCTTTTTGCCTTTCAATCGTCTTGTTTCGGCGATTTCTTTTTCGACAATCCTGCCTAAAATGGCGTCGTTATAAAAAAGACCGTAATTGATGCCGTCGAAATATTGGGAGCCGATGGTCCAGTTGTCTTGATCGCCTGCGGCGTATAGGACGGCGGCGTTTCCCATCAATGTATCGGGTTCTAGCAGATAATCGCTGACGGCCGGGAAGAAGACATATTCGACATTTTCCTGATCAATGGGGAATTTGATGGGATGTCCTGTCAGTTCTTCCAATTCCTCTTCAAGGAATTCGCATGTATCCATCATGGCGGGCGCGGGGATGGCGGAGGTATTGGCGGTTTTACCTTCCAGTTGTTCGCGCACGCTGACTAAAAGGGCTTTGGGGATGATGTCCATTTCACTGAGAATGTTGCGAGTCAGGCGCATCATGAGTCCGTGATCGATGCCCATGGGGCATTCAAGGCTGCAGCGCCGGCACCCGGTGCAGTGATAGAATGTATCCAACATCTCGTCGATGGTCTCTTCCTGCAGCCCCGGATCTCCGAGGATTCGCCCGCGCAGCCAGCCGCCGATGGTGAAGTGGCGGCGGTAGATGTCGAGCAGAATATTGGATCGGTAGCAGGGAATATCCTTAGGATCGCCCGTCGCCTGGTAGATTTGGCAGGTGTTTGCGCACCGAGAACATTTTGTACTCGCGCGGCTGTAGATTTCCAACAGCGGCTTATAGTTGGAGTGGCGCAGAAAGGCGGCGAAGATTTCTAAGAATTTCTGGACGCGCCCTTCCTCCAAGGGCTTCTCGATATAATAGGGATACTTTTTCTTTTTTGTTTCTTGGTTCACAGACGGTGCGGCGACAGCGCTTCCCATGCGAATTACCTCCATAACTTCAATGTTCTCATCTCGTTTTGATCAGCAAACGGTCTCCAGACGCCATTGGACTCTTTCTTCGCAAGTTTCCGCCGCAGGAAATAGATTTCCCCCGGCTTTTCGATTTTTCACCAGGGTGGTTATGACGGGCGCGCGGCTGTTTCGATCGAGAATTGTGTTAAAGCGAGCACAGGGGCCGATGGTGATGACAAGATCGCAATTAGCGTCGTTGAGTATTGAAACCAGCGTGTTAGGATCGCAAAGCGCCTGAGATGGATCGGCGTTTTGATCTCTTCGTCGGCATCCAAATTGACAGCACAAAGGAAATAGTTGAATGGATTCATCGACCAGGCTGCGCAGCCATTCCATTTCCGAAAAAACGGCGGTGCAAAACACCAATCCAAGTCGAGTACATTGCAGCATCCGGCAATAACTGCCTAAATCCTCCAAGCGCGAAATGGGCGCGCCGGCCAGACTCGTTAAATAAAAACTGTATTTTCTGCCGTCGAACGTTTTTCGTTGATTGGATATTGCTTCAAACTCGGAGTCGACGACGCATCCCTTACCGACCAAACAGGTTCGATCCTCACATTTCAGGCAATCTATTAAACAGGGTGCTTCGCTTTCGTTTGGGGGAAAATCGGCGAAAGATTTTTTTTCTACCGTATTCGGTAAAAAGGGAGGCGATTCGATTTGTTTATATCCGAACCAGGATTCTAAACGATTTTGGGCCAGAGCGGGAAGCACTTCATCGATATCCGCTGCGACATTGCTGATGATTTGTATGCCGCCGGCCTCCAGTCGTCTTACATGTTCGCGTTCGATCCCCCCGCATATTAATTGTTCGATGCCAAGGTCGATGATGCTTTCAATCCATTCGTTTTCTTCCGTACAATTCAAGTGAATCTTCTCTTGAGAAAGGATTTCTGTGTTTCGCAGGCGCACAAGTAGAAAATCGTCCGTACAGTTGCATCGCGGCGCAACGCGATTTCCAAAAAGAGGGATGATCGCAAATCGAATCATAGTAAAAATAAAATAAGGCAAAGAGTGTGCCGGGAATGAACTTATTTATGTTAAAAAGAAAAACAGGATATTTTATTTATCTTGAATCATTATCAATAATGGTTTCGTAAAATATTTTTTATCAATGTCTTAAGATTACGTATGATGGGAAATTCAAGGCGATGAATATCACATAAAAATAGGCAAAAAAAAACCAATGTGGATAATAATTCCGGGGAAATTATGATGCGGGGTTAGTTGATGATTTGCAACATGATGCGCTACTGTTGCAAAATTGATACTTGCGTGATATACTGATAATGGATCGATTGATCGCAATATTACTATTTTTATTCCTCATTGAAAAGGGAATAGAGATGAAAACGGTTTTAGAAACGCTTCCTCAGACCAATTTGTTTGAATTAATTTTTCAAAGCATTGAAGAAGGCGTGTTTACGACCGACTTTGAATTTAAGATCACTTCATTCAATCGCGCAGCGGAAGAGATTACCGGCTTCAGCCGAGATCAGGCGATTTCTCAGCGATGCTTCGATATTTTTCGTACCGATCATTGTCAGAAGCAATGCGCTCTTCGCAATACATTAACCAAAGGAATTCCCGTCAAGAACGTTCGCGTGAATATTCTCACCCGAGAGGGCGTCACTAAGCCGATCAGCGTTAGCACGTCAATCTTGAGGGGGCGGTCAGGCGAGACGGCCGGAGCGGTGGAGATTTTTCGGGATCTTTCATCGATCGAGGAACTGCGCCGACAAATGACCGGCGGCCGATCTTTTGAAAGCCTTGTCAGCCGGAACCGGGAAATGCACGACATCTTCGAACTTCTTCCCGATGTGGCGCAGTCGGAATGCAATGTGCTGATCCAGGGGCCCAGCGGATCGGGGAAGGAATTGATCGCGCGCGCGCTTCATAATCTCAGCCCCCGAAAAGAGAATCCCTACATTCGCGTCAATTGCGCCGCTTTGCCGTCCACCTTACTCGAATCGGAATTGTTCGGCTATATGAAAGGCGCATTTACGGACGCACGCCGCGACAAGCCGGGCCGATTTCTGCAGGCGGACGGGGGCACCATCCTGTTGGATGAAATCGGTGAGATGAGCGTCGCTCTTCAAGCCAAACTCCTGCGCGTCCTGCAGGAAGGCGAAATTCAGCCGCTTGGCTCGACGAAGACTTTATCGGTGGATGCGCGGGTGATCGCCTCCACCAATCAATCCTTAAAAGACATGGTGGAAAAAGGATTGTTTCGTGAAGATCTCTATTATCGAATGAACGTCATAACCATTGAACTTCCTCCTTTGGCGCGGAGGCGGGAAGACGTTCCCATTCTCATCGATCATTTCATTCAAAAAATGCGCTTGAAAACCGGCAAAGAGATTCAGCAGGTGAGCGACGACGTTCTTGAGCGATTGATGCAATATCATTTTCCCGGCAATGTGCGCGAGTTGGAAAATATCATTGAGCATGCGTTTGTTTTGTGCAAAAGCGATACGATCGATATGCGACATCTTCCCCGTTATATGCTGGAAATGATTCCCGGGCGGCAGGCGGAGCTCGATCATTCGCAGCATTTCCTGGATTATGCGGAAAAGAGGATTTTAGAAGAGAAACTAAAAGAGTGCGGCGGCAACAAAGTTGCGGCGGCGCAGCAATTAGGAATTCATCGCACTACGCTCTGGAGGAAATTAAAAAAATATCATTTGAAATGATGAGCCGGCTTCAGAGAAGCGTCCTGCAGCCGGCTCATCTTCGAATCATTTTTCTTCGCATCAACCGTATGGATACAATCCCTGTTTGACATTCTCCAGCGCTTCCAACATTTTGGCGTGCTTTTTCTCGTCTTCCATGAGGTATTCCAACAAGTATTGCTGGACAACCATTTTGGTCGATTTAAGAGATTCTAATGACTCTTCCGCCAGTTGGATGGTTTTGTTTTCAATCTCAATGTGTTTTTTGATCATGCCCCATACTTCGCCGATTTCTTCCGGCGTAATGTTGATGGCTGTTTTCTTCAAACTATCGATGATAAGTTGTTGAACATGATAATGACGCTGTGAATCGTTCTGGATGATTTCCATGACTAAGCGAACTACTGGATTTTGGGTTTTTGCGATGATTTGCCCTGTCGAACTCACCGAAGCGTCTTCGACTTTCTGCCACTTCTCCATGTTCGCCGCTAGTTTTTCCATAATTTCTTTGCGTTTCATCGTGCGCTCCCCTCTTCGTTTATTTGTTCGGTCATCATAAAAAAAATATGAGAGATGATAAAGTCTTCGCAGCAAAAATGGCAGATAAAAAACATCTTTTCTTCGCAAAGCAAAATTAGAAAATAGAATCGTTGATTAAAAAAGGGTGAGTTTAACAGTCGATCTTTTGGATGGTGAATGGTAGGATAGTCATCCATAGAATATTGGAAGTGATGCAGATTGTGTTTTTTTATTCCGACAAGTAAAAATGGAATGGAGAAGATGAATGAAATGTGAATGTTACTATACATATCCTATAGGAAAACTTACTTAGAATTTAACCTAGGATTTGTGTATGCGTCAATTCGAGTAAAATAACGGATATTTCATAGTAAAGAAATTATAGACAAAACAAATTAGGATGAATTAGACGCTTCCGTCGAGAAAGTAACTTCTTATGCAGGAACTTCATTCTTTCAAAGGCAAGGTCATCTTAGTGGGCGCCGGCCCCGGCGATCCAGGATTGCTGACCGTGCGCGGGCGGGATTATATTCAGCGCGCCGATGTTGTGGTATACGATCACCTGGTCTGCCAGGAATTGGTCGATTTAGCCCCGGCGAAGTCGCGGCATATCTACGTCGGGAAGAAAGTCGGCAAGCATACCTTAAGTCAGGAGGGCATTAATGAACTCCTGGTGCGGGAAGCGAAGGAAGGAAACGCCGTGGTGCGGCTCAAAGGCGGTGATCCGTTCATTTTCGGTCGGGGGGCGGAAGAGTGCGACCATCTGCGCGCGAACGGCGTCGAGTTTGAAGTGGTTCCCGGCGTTTCGGCGGCGGCGGCGGTTCCCGCTTATGCGGGCATTCCCGTTACCAGCCGCGATTATAGTACGGCTTTCACAGCCGTGACCGGGCATGAGCACGCCTGCAAAAGCCAGCCGCAAGTCAATTGGGCTTCGTTTGCTCAAGTGGATGGAACTCTCATCGTCTTCATGGGCATTTTGAGCATCCGCAAGATTACGGATGAGTTGATGAAGCATGGAAAAGATCCGAAAACTCCGGCGGCTGTGATACGCTGGGGAACCTATGCGCATCAGAAGACTTTAACCGGCGCACTTGAAAATATCGCCGATCAAGTCGAGCGAGCCAATATGCGCCCGCCTGGATTGATCGTCATCGGAGAAGTCGTGCGTTTTCGCGAACGGCTGGACTGGTTTGAAACGCGTCCTCTTTTCGGGCGCACCATCGTAGTCCCCCGCGCGCGCAGCCAGGCGTCGCGTCTCGCCGCCATGCTGAGCGACAAAGGCGCCAATGTTTTGGAGATCCCCGCCGCCCGCCATGAGCCGATTCAAATGCCCGATCGTCTGGATAATGTAGTTCTGCATGCCAGAGAATACAATTGGATTTTATTTCCCGGCGAAAGAAGCGCGGCGGTTTTCTTCGAGACGTTGACCGGCAAAGGATGCGACGCGCGCAGTTTGGCGGGCTGCCGCATCGGCGCATTAGGCGAAGAGACGTCTAAAATTCTGCTGGAGCGAGGAATCCGGGCGGATTTCGTATCCACATGCTTCTGTTCGCCGCATGTAGTCGACGAATTATCGGCTCAGTTTCCTTTGGAAGGGGAGCGCTTTCTTCTGCCCTGCGAGGATGAAGCGCCGGAAGGGCTGCCGCATGCTTTGCAGCAGGCCGGGGCGATTGTCGATCAGGTCGTCGCCGCCGTACGATCGGAAGAAGAGGAAACATTTGCGCTCAATGGGAGAAAGATCGATATGCTGGTCTTTCCATGTTCAGCTACAGTGCGGAAATTCATCGAGCGCTTCGGAGAGGATGAATCGCACCGAATCGCGAAAAACGCTCTCATCGCCTCCATAGGTTCGCATACGTCGAAGGCGCTTCTTGAATACCATTTTTCCGTCCATCTTCAACCCATACAATCCGATATCCCATCTCTCGTCGATCGGATTGTGGAGCATTTTTCGGACGATTCGGACAAGGATTGAATGCTGGGCGTCGTTTGAATGTGGTGGATTTTGCAGGATTGCTCATTGCAGGATCCAATCTTCAACGGCGGTCGACTGGATTTTTTCAAACCGGAATGATTGTCCAGAGTCGTAAAATCTCATGACGGATATTTCACCATTGGCATTTTTCTCAAATTTCACCATAACGGAAGGAATCGCTTCGGCGTACCATCTTCCTTGCGAATCGGAATCTTTCAATTGGAAAAAAGGATATCCCGATATATTGAGCGCCATTTTGTTATGGAGAACGTCAATTTTGAATATTTTATCTCTGAATGGGGTAGAAGTTCCTTTATATGATCCGATGTAAGGTGCATATTCGTCAGGTATATACGGCGCTTCTCCATCATGGATAATGTATTGGTCCAGAATCGTCTCCAATCGAATTCCTGTCGCTTGGCCGCGAGATTGGGTGAAATAGAGGACGATCAAGTCCTGTTCCGGCCAGGCCCAGGCCCAAGTGCCGTCTGAACCGCTGTGGCCGATGATAATCGGCGTTGATTGGTCGTCTCCTTCGGAAGGACAATAGAGAATCGACATCTGACCGTAATAAACTCTCAATCCGTCGAAGCCGGACGGCATGGGATCGTTGCTTCCTAATTGCGACATAATGGATGCGGGAGTCAATGTGCGTTTGACGGCTTCGCGGGTGAGAATGCGCTGTCCATCCAAGGCAAGCCCTTCATCCATCCACATCGCCAAGAATTTTGCATAATCCACGGGCGTGCTATAAATGGATTGCGATCCAAGGGGAAAGGTATAGAAGGTTTGTTTGCCTTCGGGATTCCAGAATGGCGTCCAGTTCTCCGGTGCGCCAAAATAAGCGCTGGCCATTCGATCCCATCGGGGATCATCGTCGCCGTTGGGTGAGGTGGAAAATGAATCATCCATGCCTAAGGGCTGAAGTAGATTTTTCGTGATGAAGTGGTCTAAACGCTGGCCGGAAATTTGTTCAACAATGGCGCCAACGACTTCTGTTCCTGCATCGCTGTACCAAAACTTGCTGTCTGGTTCAAACTGCGGCCCCATTTCACCGGTTGCATTCGCTAAGGAGAGAAGAGAATCGTAATCATCCAAACTTGTCAGAATCGACAAAGGCAATCCGCTGCGATGGGTCAGTAATAATTTTAAGGAAATCATGTTTGAATTGGGATTATCGAAGCCTATGAGAAATTCGGCGGCCGCATCGTCTAATCCCAAAACTCCGTCATCGATTAGAATTTGGGCGGCGGCGCCGGTAACGGGTTTACTCATAGAGCGAATGTTGCAAATCGTATTGAGTTCCCAGGCTCTTTTTTTCTCCCGGTCTTTCCAACCGACGGCTTCATGTAGAACGGTCCGACGATTTTTTATAATGAGAATTTCCGAACCAACGATGAAATCATGGTCGAAGCACCATTGGATCTCATTCATGATCTCATCGAGTGAAGAAGAGGAAATTCCCTGGCTTTCCGGCGTCGCTGGAGCGAAGGGGGAAGCGGCGTTAGTCGGGAAGAGAAAAATCCATGGCAGCAGAATGATTAACGTGAAAAGAAATGATTTTTTTCTTGGGGTGGATTTTGTGGAGAGATGGAGTTTCATTTTTCTCCTAGACTCCTGGATTGGAATTATGGCGTCAGACACTGCAATTTTGTTGAATCTTCTTTAGAAAATTTCACGTAAATTTATTTATGGCATTTGTTCTATCATGCTTTAAGGATGAAACGTAGATTTCGCTTGATTGTTTTTTTCAAATTTGTTTTTTTAAAGTTAGTCCTAGCGAAAAGAAGCATGATGCATTCTGTATGATTGTCAGATCTTCGAGCTTCTTTTGAGGTTTTATATTATAAGTTATTGATAATCAGCAAAATACTTATATATATTGTATATGTAGATTGAGGTATAGGATAAAAATACACAGATGGATCATAAATGCACCTCAAGAGGTATATTGGGGAAAAAGGGTTTAAAATTTGGAAGGAGTCATCTTTTTAATTTGGATGACTCCTTCCGACATCTTTCGGTGGCGTGTCCTCTACGAGCATGTACGCCATCCTTTCTGTTCCCGAAGTATTGCGCTTCGGGACTTCAT
>JAFGTC010000082.1 GCA_016934335.1 Candidatus Omnitrophota bacterium
GCGAAAAACTTGCCCGCAATGATGATCGTGCGCGGAACCGGCCGCAGCCGCAGAAACATCAAGGTTCCCTCTTCGATCTCCTCCGTGAACGTCCCCATGCCTTTGAGCAAGGCCAGCAGGGGAATCGCCAACTGCAGATAAAGCATCGCGCACAGCATGGAATAAATGACATAAGGATCCGATGTTTCCGGATTGGCGTTGGGCGCGCCCATGATCGCCCACAGCGAACGAAGGATGATGACCAAAACCAACGGAATCGCCGCGATCATGGCGGGGAAAAACACCTTGCCGCTCAGCAGCGACATTTTTGTGTTCGTTGTAACCAATGCGGTAAAGGGATAAAGAACTCGCGCCTGCACATTCATATTATTTCACCAGATATTCAAACACCGATTCCAGATTGTCGTCCAGCGTTTCGATTTGATCGATGGATAGGCCCTGATTCATAACCATGTCCGGCAGCCGCTGATAAAACGCGTCGGGCGAAAGCGTCTGCACCATCAATTCGCCGGGATCGTCCCCGAACGTGATGGTCTGCACTTCGGAGCATCCCACCAGGATGTTGGATAGCTTGCGCCGCTCCGGACACAGGATGCGCACATGCCGCGGCTGCTCTTCGATCAACTCGCGGATTTCATGCACGTCCCCTTCGGCCAGCAGCTGGCCGTGGTTGAGCACCAGAATCCGGTGCGTCATATCTTCGACTTCGTTGAGGATATGACTGGAAACCAGAATCGTCTTTCCCCGCCGGCCGTACTCGCGGATCATCTCCGCCGTCTGCAGCCGGCCGATGGGATCCATCCCCTGCATGGGCTCGTCCAGAAAGATGACCTCGGGATCGTGCAGGATCGCCTGCGCAAACTTGACGCGCTGGCGCATGCCCTTGCTGTACGCGCCGATTCGCTTGTCGATCGCATCGTCCAGCCCCATGATGTGCAGGGCTTCGCGCGCGGTTTTCCTGGCTTTGGATTTCGACATTCCGTGCAGCCGCGCCATGTAGGTCAGAAACTCCCATCCGGTCAGCCGCTCGTAAAACTTCTCCATATCGGGGCAGAAGCCGATGATTTCATACAGATGGATACGGTTCCAAACGGGAATTCCGCCGATCGTCGCTCCGCCGGTGTCGGCTCGCAATTGGCCGGTCAATATTTTAAGCAGCGTGCTCTTGCCCGCTCCGTTGGGGCCCAGCAGACCGATTACCCCCGGCTGGATATGAGCGGTGATGTTGCTGACCCCCAGCACCTCGCCGTACCATTTGGATAAGTTTTTGATCTGAATATCGGCCATAATCTTATTTCACCACGTCGACTGCACGAATTTGCTTGTTCAATATGAGTCCGCAGAGCCCCACAATAACCGACAGCACCAGCGCGTACCAGATCCAATGCACATCGAAGGGCGCCTCCTGCTTGAAAATAATGGGGCTCAACTGCTCTAGAATCCGCCCCAGCGAAAACAGGGTAAAATAATCGGGATTCATCCACGACTCGTCCATCAAGGCGCGAAGAATGTTGACGAACGTCTCCGGAACGAAGAACACCACGCAGAACATCACCGTCGCGGTCACTCGTGAGCGGGTCATCGAAGAAATCGCCAATATCAAAGCCGTCAGAGGAACAATATAAATGTGCGATAGCAGGATGATCCGGAAAATGAGCTGGATGTTTCCCGTGATATAGCCCCAGTCTTCATTGAAAAAGGCGTACAGGAAAACCAGCGTCAAACAGGGAATCATCTGCACCAGATACAAAAAGAACAGAGCGATCGACGCTTTACCGAACAGGTAGTCCAGCCGGGTGATCGGTTTGGACAAATATAAGGTAAGCGCTTTGGTTCGGCGGTCGGAGGCGATCAGATCCGATCCCGTCAGGATCACCATAATAAAGCAGGCGAACGATTGCATGATGAGAAATCTATAATAAAAAGTGATGTCGATATCCAAAATATCCCGCACCGATCCTGGATCGAATCCGAAATAATTCAACACATCCAAATTGGCGGCCAGATAAAAGCGCATCACCATCACCAGAAAGGGAAACAGGCAGGCGATGAGAACAAAGCGGAACCATTTTTTTCGCCAGGCGTGCAAAATCCCCCGCCGGGCGATCAACGTCCAAGCCAGCGACCGTGGAAGATAACTTCCTTCATAATGGGAATAAGTTTGGCGATAAACCGGCACAGAATATTTCCTCTCTTTTTACTTGATAACCCCGGTATGATGGGCTCTCCGGTAGGGTGGGCTAAAAGCGAAGCGTAGCCCACCATCGTGCAATTATGGTAGGGTGGAAAGCGAAGCGTAGCCCACCACTCGCACTATCCACTCCCCGCTATCCCTCAGACGCTGCTGCGTCGCCGTTCGATTGTTGGATCGCGGAGGCGAACACTTCTTTCAGCGTCATCTCTTCTTTAGCCATATGCCGGATCTGGGCGCCCGATTCATGGGCGATGCGGAAAATGACGTCGGTCCCCAGTTTTTCCTTCATGCGCACCTGAATGCGGCTGTCCCGGCTTGGCTGGCATTCCAGGCCCTGCTCGCGAAGAGCGTCGATAAAGGTTTCCATATCGCCTTTGATGCGGATGATATAAGAACTTTGCGCCATCTGTTTCAGATCTTGAATGCGCCCCGATGCGGCCACGCTCCCCTGAAAAAGCACGAGAACATAATCGCAGACGGTTTCGACGTCATGCAGCAAATGACTCGATAAGATGACGGAGATGTTCTTTTGGCGCGTAATTTCCTGAATCAGATCCAGCATCGATTTGCGGCCCTGGGGATCGAGTCCGTTGGTCGGCTCGTCCAGAAAAAGCAGGTCGGGATCGTGAACCAGCGCCTGCGCCAGTTTGATGCGCTGCCGCATGCCTGTCGAATAGGTGTCGACGGTCCGGTAGCGCGCCTCGCCCAATCCGCAGTAATGCAGCGCCTGATGAGCGCGCAGCATGGCCTCGTTGCGCGGCAGCCCGCATAACATGCCGCAATAGGACACAAACTCGACGGCGGTCATGCCCGGCATGTAAGTGTCCTCTTCGGGCATATAGCCGATGCGCTGGCGCACTTGCGCGCCCTCCCTGCGGGGATCGCGACCCAGAACCTTGATCTGGCCTTTGTCGGGCTTCAAAAAGCCCATCATGGTTTTTAATAGAGTGCTTTTCCCCGCGCCGTTCGGCCCCAGCAGACCCACGGCCCCTTGAGGCATCTCGGCGCTGATGTCTCTCAGTATAGTCTTTCGACCCAAATTTACGATAAGATGATCGATTTGGAAAATAGACGTCGAATCCATGAGATTTTGAAATAAACTATGGTTTATAGACTTATACGTATTAGGAAACCCGTTCATTTAGAAAAAATACGAATTTTCATTAAAAATATTTCAGAACGGATTCGTATACTATTATGAAGCAAAACGATCCGGATTACAGGAGAGAAAACGGGAAAAGCCCCGAAGAATTCGATATGGACGCAACGGCCGCTGCACCGCACATTACCGCCGCCTCCTCTCTGGAAGTCGATGCCGATCCGGATGTCATCTCTCTGCGTGCGTGGAAAAACGGCGATATTCGCGGTTATAACAATTTGGTGAAGCGATACGAGCGGCGTCTGCTGATCTTTATTCACCGTATGATTCGGGACGAAGACGACGCCAAGGATTTGCTGCAAGAGACCTTCGTGCGGCTCTATCGCTCGCTGGATAAGTTAAGAGAAGACAAAAGCTTAAAATCCTGGCTGTATCGAACGGCCAACAACGTCAGCATCGACTGGCTGCGAAAACATAAACCGGGGCGCGTAACCGCCATGGATCAACAGGATTCGACCTTCCAGTTCTTGGCCGAATCGAGCGATGCCGACGGCCCCCGGCGGCCCGACGATCAGATGCGCGACAACTGGATTCAGGAAAAAATTTTAGAGGCCATCGATTATCTTCCCGGCCAGCAGAAAATGGCCATGACGCTCCGCAGCGTGAAAGGATTATCCCTCCGGGAAATTGCTGAACTGATGAACAGCACCGAACAAACGGTGGGAACAACCCTATTCGCGGCTAGAAAAAAATTGATCAAAATTCTGCAGCCTGTCTTGCGGGAAGAATGCGGCCCCCTCGATGGATGAGGGTTGGAAGGAATAAGCCATGAACGACAAACGAAAACCCAATTTGCAGGATTTATCCCTCTATTACGACGGTCTCCTTGATGAGGAAAAGCGCCGGCAGGTCGAGGCGTTTTTGGAAAACGGCGGCGAAGAGAAGCGCTTCCTGACTATGTTCGAATGCTTCGATTCGGCGCTCGAAAGCGATCTTTCCGACGACCGCATCGACGCTCTCTTGAGCGACAACCTCAAGGGCGTCCACGAACGTCTCATTCAGGAAGATCGGCAGCGCCGCAAAGAATCCGCCTCCTTGTGGGATTGGCTGCTGATGCCCCGCAACCTTCTCGCCGGATTGGCTTCGATCCTTCTTCTTTTCGGCGTGTTTTCCACCTTTAAGCCCATGGATCAATCGTCTCCGCAAAATATCATGATCGCTAAAGGCGATCCTTCGCCGACTCCTGAATTGAATCCGGTCGAAAAAATCATCTCGGCCAAAGACGGATCCGTTGTCGATGAAACCCAGAAGCAGGTGATTCTAGCCGCGGCCAGTTTGGCCAAGCGGGCTTTTTCAAGCAGTTTTGATTACGCCAAAGAACAAGGAAAACCCATCGGCGACTCGTTCAAATCTCTTCCGCAAACCGCCGATTTGGGCGCCGCGTTTCAGGCCCTGACATCCTCCGGCGCGCCGGCCGGCGACGCCTCGACGGAAGCGGCCGAATCGTCCTTCGCGCCTTCTCAACAATTGGCTCGTTCGGGCGCCCGGCAGCTGGCGATCGGTATTGGCGCCTCCTTGCTCTCTTTAGTATCGGTGATATAAGTCAGTAGGGTGGGCTCAAAGCGAAGCGTAGCCCACCATAAGCACCCAGAGTCAGTGGGCTCAAAGCCAAACGTAGCCCACACGTATTTACTATCAGGAGTTCTCTTATGCGATGGCGATCTTTTTTACTTATGCTTTTTTTCGGCGCTGCGCTGACATCCCCCGTTCAAGCCAGCCCATTCGATCAAATCATTCCCTCCGATGTTTTGATCTATTCCGGTTATGATCGGACCGCGGAGCCGTCGGAGGAATATCCCAATTACGAACAGGCCGCCGAAAATTGGCGCGCTATGATGGACGATATTCTCGAATGGCGGATTCTCCGGGATGAATTCGACGCTCTGGTCGAACAATCGAACGTTCAAAAAGGCTTTTCCGCCTTGTCCGGCGATCAGCGATGTTGGGCGTTTTATCCCATCCTGGAAGGCATCCCCGTCCCCGGATTGTTCCTCTATGTCTCCGAAGTGAACGATCCCCGAAAAGCCGAACAGTTTCTCGGCGCCCTCTATCAGGAAATCGGTTCTTTAACGCCCTCCATACGCCCCGTGAAAGACGAATATTACGGATATTGGATTCAATCGCTCTCGGGCGTCTCCATGCTTCCGGGATTGGATTTGGCCTATACCTTCAAAGATTCCACCTTGTTGATCTCCAATAGCAAAACTCTGCTTTTGCGTACGATCGACCTATGGGAGGAAGGCTTAGGATTCTTAGCGGAGGACAAGGTATATCAAAAAGCCGTCGCCGATCTGCCGGAAAATCGCTCGTATACCTACTTTGTGAATCTTTCCGATATGGGCGCTGCGGGCGGCGCTTTATTCAAAAACCTTCAGGCTCTGCAAAAAATGAATGCCGCCAAGGAACTCAGTGATGTGATGCCGCTTCTCGAAGGCGTCATGGGGTTTCTGCAGACGTTTGAATCGTATGTCTCCACGCGCTCGCTTGATTCGAATGATCGGGTGGTGATCTCGGCGCAGACTCGACTGAATCTCGATGTCGATAATGAAGCGCTGCAATCGATTCTCTCTCGCGAACCCAGGCCGTTTGCCTTCGAAGACTATCTGCCTCGCAAAGTGGGAACCGTATCCTCCGGCAATATTCTCGGCCCCAAGGATCTGTGGCGGCTTGCTCAGACCTTCCTGTCGGATCTGCCCAATATCAAGGATTTACTGGACGGTCTTCATCAATGGGAGGATGAATCCGGATTTTCATTGGAGAAAGACGTCTTTCAATGGATGGGCGATTCCTGGTGCTTGATGCGGCCCGTCATGGATTTGAACGCCGTCGTAGCGACCAATCAAGGCGCCTTGTTCTTGGAAGTGAACGACAAAGAAGCCGCTCAGGCAGGCATCCGAAAATTTGTGGATTTAATCACGAAAACTTACCAACTTCCTCTCATCGTCGAGAGCGAAGATTACTTGGACGCTCAAATCTTCTCCGTCACCATCCCCATCCCGCTGGCGCCGGTGACGCCTTGCTGGTGCATTCATCAGAACGCCCTGATCCTCTCCACCCAGCCCCATCTGATCCGCGAAATGCTGGATATTCACGCCGGCTCGCGCAGCGGCATTGAACGGAACCGGCAGTACAAGTTTCTTCAGGACGCCGTCCGGAAGCCCGCCAACAAAATCTCGTTTCAAGACAACGAGTCCGAATTCTATGCGTTTCGGGAAGCGATTCGCAAAATGTCCTCCATCCCCGAATTCGGGTTGGGGCTTCCTCCGGAATACCGCGCTCTGCCCGGCTTCTTCTTGGATCGCGCGGCTTATCTTTTGAACTGCTGGCAAAAGCTGCGCGGCACGGTGAAGCGCTCGACGATCGGCAAAGATCGCATCGAAACCGAAAAAGTTCTATACCATGGCGATCTGCGCGCCGTCCCCCCGCCCGATTCGGTCGTTCGCAATAAAGTGTCATTGGGCGGCAAAGATCTGATTGCCGCTTGGGCGGATTATTCTCTCGAACAGGGAAGAGCCGATCGGGCGCTGCGTCTCTATCGACGTCTCGCCGAATTCTTCCCTGACGATGGCCGCTGTCTCTCCCGCTTGGGTGCGATTTATAAAAGCATGGGGAATATGGAGGAAGCGCTGTCAGTTTATGACCGCGTCTTAAAAAGCAGCCCGGCGCCCGCTTACCTGATTGGGCGGGAAAGTCTGTTTGAAGATGCCCCATCGAACGAAATCATCGCGCGCGTTCGCGAAATGACCGGCCGGACGCTGCGCATTCGCGAAGACGCCTCGCTTTTCGGAGTCGCTCTCCAGAAGCGGGACGAAGGCAAGACCGCCGTCGCCAATGATCTCTTCCAAGCCGTGGCGCGATCGTCCGAATCCTATAGATCTATGGCCCGTTCGGCGGCCGTCGAATCCACCTTGCTAAATGGGGAAGATGTCGAAGAATTGATCTCGGCGTCCTTCACCCCCAGACCGCCCGTCATTGACGGCGCGATGGATGCGCAGCTTTGGGATCGAGTTCAGCCGGTCGCCATAATGAAGAATAACGGCGCATCCGGCGCGCAGGTTCGCTTCTTGCGCGACGAATCGAACCTCTACGTCCTCCTGCAGGGTAAAATGGACGAAAAATTCGAGCGCGCCCGAATCCTTCTGTGCCCGACTCGCGACTATACCCATGTTTACGAGATTTCCGTGGAAAAAGGCGCCGGAAATAGCGCGGCCGCCTCGCTGCAGCGGCGCATCATCGATCCCTTCCAACTTACACTGGATTCGGAGAAATCCCTTCAGGCGCCGCCGAGTCTGCCTCCCAATCTTTCATTTCTTATGAATATCGTTCGGCAGGCCGCTCTTCAGGGGGGCGTCCATGATCAACCATCCTTCTCCCAGCCGCCGGAAACTCTCCCGGTTGTTTGGAACGCTGAACCAGCGGAAGAAGGCTCCGAAGAATGCCTGGAAATCGCAATTTCCTGGCAATCTCTCCAAACGGAAAAAATAACCGACAAACCGGTTTGGCTGGCCAACGTCGTCCTCATCCCTGCGAAAGGCGCTGAAGAAGACGGCCCGTCTTTATCAGAAAGCGACAACAGCCTGGAACCGTTCAATTATCGTTTTATTCGGATCAGGTGATGCAATGAAAACGCAGCGATAAATCCAATCGATTTCTCGGGAATATTACAACACAAAAAAATCCGGTTTTTACTCCGGATTTTTTTGTACTCGTTTCGACGAGAATCAGAGTCGGTAAAAAAAACAGAACCTTACTGCCAGGAACGGTTATTTTTTGGATTTTGCGGTTTTCTTCTCAACCCCGTTTTTCGCGATTTTGTATACGCACGAGCGCTCGCCTTTCACCATGTGCTCGACTCGCTCCACCGGCGCTCCCAAAATCTCTTCGAACAAATCCAATTCATGCTGGCACACTTCATGGTATTCCTTGGCGACGGCGTGAATGGGGCAGTTGTGCTCTCTCAAGAGCAGAGCGTCCTCGTCCTCCTCCATTTCCGTCATGTACCCGTCGTCGTCGCGCATCTCGGCAAGTTTCTTGACCTTTTCCTTTAAATCGGCCTTGTTCATGTCGTTATTATTCAACGCGGCGAAATAGTTCTGGCGCAAATTTTCTCGCCGGCGCTGCAGGACTTTTTCCACCGTGTCGCGTCCCTTCAATTCTTCCACGCCTTTAAGAATGTCCATCGCCAGCGGTCCATATCGCTGGGGGAAATAGTGGTCGGCTTTTTCCGTGAGTTTGAAATACAGGGCTGGACGACCCGCTTTTTGACGAACAAATTCAGATGCGACCAAACCGTCTCTCTCCATGGCGGTCAGATGTTGGCGAGCCCCCATCGAAGTTACGCCGATTATGTCGCCGACTTGCTTGGATGTCATACGACCGTTCTTCTTTAGAAGGCATAAAATGTGCAGCCTTGTCGGCTTCTCGTTTTTCATAATTCTGCTCCGGATAAATTTAGTACATTTTATAATCTTAACCTTTAAATAAAGGAAGATTGATATATTACGCTGGCATGCAGTCTGTTAATAGCTCTTGAAGAAATGTCCACAGAATGCAACGCCAAAATTCTATATGGAATGGTTGCCGTTTTATCGAAACTCAACTCAAAAATTCCACCGGATCGCACTAAAAATGGATCGCTCAAAAAAAACGAATGTATGAAAATACTTTATAAATTATATTTAATATTTGATTTTTGCCTAGGGGTTTAGCATAGTCCTGTTGACTTTTTCCCGATATTTTCCAGGTTTTTTTGAAATATTCAATCGATTGTCTTGGCGCTTCGATGCGTGGGTCGCTTTTTTATTTCTTGGCGGGAAAATACTGCGTATAAAATGGCAGATAAACGGGAATATCGGGATCGTCGTTTCTCAAACTCAAACTGACGACCGCATCTCCAATAACGGGAATGGTTTGCGATATCGTTTCCTCCCACAGATTCGTCTCCACCGGAAATACGCCGGGATATTCGAATTGAGAAGATATATCGTCCCACACCACCAACACCAGATCATTACGATAAAGGTCGGCGGGAATGGGAAAAGTGACTTTCAACATTCGCAAACTCGCCGTTTTAATCCCGCTGGCCCCGATTGTAATGCTGATATGGTCGTTTTCTTGGATGCGTGAGCCCGCCGATGGCGTTTGACTGATCACTTGATTCCATTTCGAGGCGTCGTCCGTTCTCACGTATTGAATCCCCTCTTGCGGCAGATCGAACGGCGCCGTTTCGATGCGGCGGCGCACTGAATCCAAATCCATGCCCATAAGATTGGGCATGACGTACCCTGAAGCGTAGGGGCCTAAACTGACCAGCAGATTGACCCGCATGTTGTTCAGCGTTCGCCGGCCGGATGCGGGATCCTGCGCGATCACGATATCCGCGGGCAGCGTGGGATGATAAACGGCCGCCTTTTGCCCGATCTCCAAACCGGCGCTGCGCAGATCGGAGCGGATTTCAGCCAATCGCCGGTTCGTAAAGTCCGGCACGAACGCTTCTTTTCTCCCTTGGCTGATCACCAGAGTGATTTCACGGCCTTTCTTCACTTCCGAACCGGGCGCCGGGCGCTGAGAAACGACCAGCCCGGGATCCACGTCGGTTCGCTCCTGGGGATCGTCCGTCAATTTGAAGGTTAAATCGTATTGCGCCAGGATCTTTATGGCGTCGCTCTCTTCTTTTCCATATAAATTAGGTACGAGGATCGTCTCGCCCGTTACGATATAGTCCAATAGATAAAATCCGCCGGCCGCCATTCCAACGGCCAAAAGAATCATGAAAAAAACGCTCATGATCAAAAATCGAATCACACGAAACAAAAAGCGGATAAATCCCATTTTTCTATCTCAACTTTTTCGCAGTCGCGCGGCGAACGAACCGTCCATATCCCAATCCGCCGGGAATACAAAAAGATAACCATCCTCCGTTTGCGCTTCCTGAAATGCGGAGGGAAGAAATTCTTTCACCGGTTCGATTTGAAATTCCGGATGTCGCTCTATTAACGCGGCGATCAACTGCTCGTTTTCCTCCGGCGAAAGAGTGCAGGTTCCGTAAACCAATACTCCGTCCGGCTTTAAATAGAGTTGCACATTCTCCAGAATCTGCAAAGCCTGGCGGGCGAAACGCTGCGAATCCTCTCGCTGCAGCCGCCATCGCAGGTCGGGATGGCGGCGAAACGTTCCCCATCCCGAGCAGGGAGCATCAACCAGAATGGCGTCAAATGGCTCCTTCTCCAAGAGCGGTTGTTTTCGCCTTGCGTCAATTTTCTGTATCGAGACGTTAGTCAGCCCTAATTTTGTTTTTTGCTCTTCGATCTTTTTTAACCGCTCTGCATGGTTGTCGCTGGCCAAAATCTGCGCCTTGTTTTCGGTTAGATCGGAAAGATGAGTTGTCTTCCCTCCCGGCGCGGCGCTTACGTCCCAGATTCGCCAGCCGGGCTGCGGGTCGAGAATCGGCGCAATCAGCATCGCCGCTCCGTCTTGCGCAACCCAATCCGACTCTTTAAACAGTTCTTGCAGCGAAGCGCCGTTGGCTTGGAGTAGGATTCGATCCGCAAATCGGCGATCGGCTTCCGCCTTAAAACCCATTTTCTCAAGCTTTTCCAGAGCCGCCAGGCGCTCGATTCGCACTCGCAGCGATAGAGGCGCAATCGTATTGTTAAACCTGCAAAAGGATTCGACGCGCTCCTTCGGCCAGATATTCAACCATTGATCGACCAGCCATTTCGGATGGGAATGAACGGTCGAAAGATAGCTGGCGAAATCCTTTGCTGGTTCGGGAAAGGAAACATTGTCTCTCGTTCGGGAGACGGCGCGCAAAATGCCGTTGACCGCCGGCGCCAAGCCCCCGAATCTCTGGGTGCGCGTCAGATCGACCGCTTCGGAAATCACCGCGTAATCCGGAACGCGATCCAGATACAGCATTTGATAAACTGACATTTCTAAGATAATTTGCACGGCGGGCGGAAAATTGTCCAGTCGCGGGGCGGCCTGTTGCAAGATATGGCGAATGCGCTCCTTCCAGCGGCAGGCGCCGAATGCAATATCGCGCGCCAGCCCCCGATCCCGCGCATCATGGCAATGATCCTCGATGGAAGGCGCCGCATCCAGCAGCGTCTTGCCCTCGGAATGAATGGATTCCAAAACGCGGAAGGCCGCCATGCGCGCGGGTGAGCATATCTTGTTAGAACGGGATGGTGATTTTCTTCGCGGGGGCATATCTAATGTATGGTTTTTCTGAGATTTTTTTCATTATTATACACGCAAGGGACGATCATTGACCGTCCCCTGCGCTTATCAATCGTTAATTATTTCAATCCAATTGAATCAGTTAATCGCGGTTGCCCATGAGCAGCATTACGTAATACAGCAGCGTCAAAATGGCGCCCAATGCCGCCGCTACATAGGTTAAAGCCGCCGCGTTCAATACTTTCTTCGTCCCCGTGTGTTCTTCGCTGGAGACGATTCCATACTGGGTCAACTGGGCGAGCGCCCGGCTGCTGGCGTTGAATTCCACCGGAAGCGTGATCACCGACGCCAGCACGGCGATGCCGTAGAGAGCGACGCCGATCCAACTCAAGAACGCGCCCACAAAAAAGCCGATGATGACCAGGAACAGGCCGAACTGCGATCCGAAACTGGCCAGCGGAATCACTCCCTGGCGCAGCATCAAGGGCGCGTAGCCGGTTTTTTCTTGAATGGCGTGCCCCGCTTCGTGCGCCGCCACGCCCACCGCCGAAATCGACATGCTGTCATAAACCGGCTCCGAAAGCCGCAGCACCTTGCTGCGCGGATCGTAATGATCGGTCAAACTGCCCGATACGCGCTCGATCGCCACGTTTTGCAGGCCGTTGGAATCCAAAATGTAGCGGGCCGCCTGCGCGCCGGTCATGCGGTTGCGAATGGGAACTTTGCTGAATTTTGTAAAAGTCGCCTGCACGTTCTTGCTGGCCAGACCCAGCATCAGCATGATAAAAACCATTAGCAGCATATATACAGGATCGAATATCATTTTCTTTCTCCTTCACTATCTTCATCCCGCTGTCGGGGTGTGTATATAACGAAATAATGAGCCTAAAGTTACGCCTTACATTCGATTAGACGCACGACCTATGAAAAACGTTTTCTTACGTGGATATTATATCATGTTGAGATTACTTTTCAGGAGACAGGCTGAGGGATTTAGTGGAAATTATCAGGGGATTTCTGCTTCCTGAAGCGTGTTTTTGAAGGTTGCAGTGTGGCGCAGGGGAAGAATGATGAAAAACGCTCCCAGAACCAGCCAGGCGCAGAAGAAAAACGGCGCCCGGGGCGTGATAAATTGAAACAGCATGGTTCCTAAAATGGGGCCCAGAATTCGCCCCAGACTGGCCATGGATTGATTCAATCCCAATATCCCCCCCTGCACTTCGTCGGCGCTCAACTGCGACGCCAAACTGATCAATGCCGGCGCCGCAAATCCCGAAGACGCCGCCATGACGATCGCCGACAGCGTTAGCGCCGTTATCGAATTGGACAGCCCCATAAAAGCCAGCCCCGCCATGACTCCGCAAACGCCGAACGCCAACAGATTCTGGTCGCCGAAGCGCTTCGATGCGTATCGGATGGCCCCGCCTTGGATCAAAACCATAATGACGCCCACCATAAAGAGTATGGCGCTGTTCTGCCGTTCGCTCATTCCGAACATTTTGAAGCCGTACAAGGCAAAAATGCTCTCCATGGCCGCAAACGCCGCATAATACAGCAGCGAGGTGAAGAGAAGCCGGGGTATATAGCGAACCTTCAGCGCTTCCTGCAAACGCCGCAGGGAGAACCGGCGTTCTTCCAAGTGCTGGTCGCGGCGGAGGCGAAATGTTTCCGGCAAAAGAAAATAGGCCAAAACGAGGTCAATCCCCGACAGGATCGCCGCCGCAGTGAAAGGCAATGTATAATTTGACTCGCTTCCGACCAGAAGCCCCGCCAGCGCGGGCCCCAGAACGAATCCCAGCCCGATCGCCGCTCCCACCATGCCCATGCCCTTGGTGCGTTTCTCCGGCGGCAGGCAGTCGGCTACGATCGCCTGCGCCGTGGAAATATTGGCCGCGGCGCACCCCGCAAGAATACGAGACGCAAAAAGCATCGCCAGCGAATCGGCCATGGCGAATAAGGCGTACCCGCAGGTCGAGCCTATCAGACTGATCAACATGACCGGCCGCCGTCCGATCCAATCCGACAGCCGCCCCCACATCGGCGCAAACAGAAACTGCGCTATGGAATAACTCGCCATCAACAGGCCGATTTGAATGTCGGACGCTAAATAAGTCTTCCCCACGTACGGCAGCAAGGGTATCAAAATGCCGAAGCCCAGCAGATCCAGAAAAACGGTGAAGAACACAATCATCAAAGGCGAGAGTTGTTTCATAAAATTCCGATCACTTGTACAAAATCGATTATTGAATCGAATGATCGGGAAGTGTACTCGAAAAAGAAACTTGTAACAGTGTATTGTCCGGCGGAAGAGTGATTAACGCGGCGGCTGTCTGGGATGATGAGCATGCTCAGCGTTTGCGCATCACTGCAATATCGTGATAATGGCTGGCCCCTTGTTCAACAATATCCAAAATCTCGAAGAAAATCTTCCAGTTCTTGATTATGTAGTCCTTTGATTGAAAACTAGCTCGGTAATAGTCGTCCGGGGCGACTCCCTCCAGCACCCGGTCCCGCAGCCCGTCATGGATGCCATGGCGCTTAAACTTCTTGAATTCTCGCTTCGACAACAGGACTTCCGCCGCTTTCACGCCGTGCACCGTCGCCAGAAACAATCCCCCCGGTTTGAGAATGCGCTGCATTTCCGCCAGCCAGGCGTTTTGCGTCTCCCGATCCAGATGAGTCAAAACCGAGAACGAAATGATCGCATCGAATTGATCGCTGCCGTATTCTGTCGGGGGAAGGAGGGGGATGGCCGCAAAATGTCCCTCAGGGAAATGCTCTTGCGCCCACTTGACGGCCTCGGCGTCAATGTCGCAGCCGTAAATATGGGGAATGTTGGAATGCCGGAGGAAAAATCCCGTAATTCGCCCGCTCCCGCAGCCCCAATCCAACAGCGTGGAGCAGGATGAAATATCGGCGTATGCTTCAATCAGCCGGATAAACTCGCGATAATTCTGCGCGCCTTTGAGCAGATAGAATGTCGGGCTTTCCGAACCGTCGACCCGCTTGATCAACTTCAAAGGCGGCGTGGGCGTCGAATCGTACATATCGCCCCAAAAGACCGTCTCCATGCTGTCCGCCTCGCGCTCTCCCCGCAGGCAGGCGAGGCGGATGTCCACCTTGGCTTCTCGATCAGCCGATTTCCATGGAATGCTGAATCGAAAGCCGCTCCGATCGGAATGGGGAATATCCGGCAGTCCGCGCCCCACATCGGGGCGCAGAACCGCCTCGCTCGCCGGCTGTTCTTGGCCGTTGATATACAAAACCAGCGAATCGTATGGCCCCGATCGACTCAGCGCCCAGCCGGAAACAACCAATTCGTTCGCTCGCAACTCAATGCCGTCGAAATATCCCCGAAAAATCCGATCGTTTTTCTCCGATTCGAAAAAAGATCTTCCTAAGGTTCTTAACTTCATTCCGATTGTTTTCAGCCAATTCATGATATTCGCTTCTACGTTCAAATTTTCCCCGAATCACCTTAGAATAAGCTAATCTCTTTCCCAAGGGATCAAAAGATCTCTTCACCGGGAATCGGGCTATACTTAGGTTGGCTCATCATTCAGAAAATGCGGGATAAAGACGATGCCTCTCCCCCAACGTAAAGAAAAATACACCTATCAGGATTATTGCCAATGGCCGGATGACGAGCGCTGGGAACTGATTGGCGGCGTCGCCTATAATATGACGCCCGCTCCCAGTTTTCGCCATCAAACCATACTTATCAACCTTGGAGCCATCTTCCGCGTTGCGTTAAAAGGAAAAACCTGCGTTCCGGGCGCAGCCCCGACCGACGTCGTTCTTTCTGAAGAAGACGTCGTCCAGCCCGATTTGTTCATTGTATGCGACCGGCAAAAAATCACCGAGAAAAACATTCAGGGCGCCCCCGACGTCATCGTCGAAATCCTCAGCCCCTCCACGTCCAAAAAAGACCGCTGGGATAAGCGGGCCTTGTACGAAAAATTCGGCGTGAATGAATACCTGCTTGTTTATCCTGAGGGGAAATATATGGAACGCTTCCTTCTCGGAGAAGACGGCCTCTTCGATCACGGCCAAGCCTTCGAAGAGCAGGACGCGCTTCAATTGAAAACCGTCGCGGATGTCGAGATTTCTTTGCCGGATGTGTTCGCGATGGATTTTTTGGATGAATCCGATCATCGATGATGGACGATTTAAATTTCTCCGTGTAATTCCTTGATTTTTGAATTGTTGGCTTATCTTTCTCATTTTATCGTACGAATTTTTTACAAGCAGCAGGGCTTATAAAAGTACGATTTATTTTTTGGGGATTCAATCATATTCGCTTTGCAACGCTTGCGGAAAACGGAATCCTTCTCATAATCGAGAAATATTCTTTGAATGGAGAGGGTACAATGGAAATACTGATTGTCGGCGGCGGAGGGCGCGAGCATGCGCTTGCATGGAAATTAAAGCAATCGCCGGATTGCGGCGCGATTTGGTGCGCGCCCGGCAATGCTGGGACGGAAGAAATCGCGGTCAATGTTCCGATTCCCTCCGATTCGATCGATGAATTGGTGGAGTTTGCGAAAGCCAGGAAAATCGATCTTGTGGTCGTCGGACCCGAAGCGCCTTTAGCCGCCGGATTGGCGGACGCCATGCGAAAAGAAGGAGTCCCCGTTTTCGGCCCCAATCAAAACGCGGCGTGCATCGAAAGCTCCAAAAAATTCGCGCGCGAATTAATGGAGCGCAACGGCATTCCCTCTCCAAAATTTCAATCTTTCACATCCCCCGAACCGGCCAAAGCCTATGTTCGAACTCTCGCCGCGGAAGGCCGCCGATGCGTGGTCAAAGCAGACGGCCTGGCGGCGGGGAAGGGAGCTATCGTCACCAACGACGTAGAGGAAGCCGATGCGGCCGTCGAAGCCTGCATGATCAAAAAATCCTTCGGCGGCGCCGGCGACGCCGTCGTGATTGAAGAACGCCTGCATGGCCCCGAATTATCGATTCTGGCCCTCACCGATGGCAAGCATCTTGTAATCCTCCCCCCCGCGCAGGATCATAAACCGATCGGCGAAGGAGACACCGGCCCCAATACCGGCGGCATGGGCGCCTACAGCCCCGTTCCTATTGTCACGGACGAACTGATTCAGACCGTGCGCCGGTCGATCCTGGAGCCGGCTGTTCGCGGGATGGAAGCGGCCGGCGCCCCTTACTCGGGCGTTCTTTACGCCGGCCTTATGCTGTGCGGCGGCGCTCCCTACGTCATCGAATTCAACTGCCGGTTCGGCGATCCCGAAACGCAGGCCGTCCTCCCGGCTATCGACGAAGATTTACTGCCCCTCCTCCTCTCCGCCGCCAATGGATCGCTGGGCGAAACGCGGGTGATTCCCCCCGCGCAGAACGCGCTTTGCGTCGTCATGGCTTCCGCGGGATATCCGGGCGCCTACGAAAAAGGCAAGCCGATTCTGGGATTGGATAAAATCTCAGAAGCTATGGACGATCGCGCGATTGTCTTTCTCGCCGGCGCCAAAAAAGACGGCGATCAGATCATGACATCCGGAGGACGCGTGCTGGGCGTCACCGGTTTGGGCGAAGATTTTGACGAAGCCTATGAAAACGCCTACGAAGCAGTCAACCGCATTCAATTTGCCAATACCTATTATCGCAAAGACATCGGCTATCGCGTTCGCGGCGGATGACCTCTTTTTTCCGAATGGATTCGACCTCAAATCTAATAAGAAATATCAATATCCATCTCGACGAGACCGCCCGTTGGGCGGCTTCGTTTTTTTGAAGCCTGATTTTAAACAAAAAAAAGAGAGAAAAGTTTTTGGTTCAGTTCTCTCTCAGAAAAATTAAACCTCTAAATCATTTCGCGGATTACGACTTAATTTTAGTTATATCTGCGACTGGCAAGTAGAGTAAAATTACTGATTTTTTTGTAAGGATTTCCATTACATCTTATTATAAATCGGCAATAAAACATCTATCCGCTTCTACTTATTCTTTCCGCGATAAATCATGCGCGACGGCTGGCTGATGGATCGATACGGTTTTGCAGAAAGCGCCTCGCCCCTTTTCTCCCCTTGGAGCGGAGGCGGGCCGGCATCCTCTTCCGGGGGAGCGTCCGGAAGTTGGCTGCGAATATCCTGGGCGATCGAACTCAAAACCTGCACCACTTGCCTCTTCTCTTGAATGGCCGTTTCAACTCGCCCGACATCGTTCAGTTGTTCTTCTATGGTTTTATGCAATATATGGATGTTGGCGACCTTCGCGCTGGACATATCAATTTTCAGTTGAGAAGCAAGCGTATCTTTGACGGATAATGAACGCAGACGTCCGCGCACCATTTCAATGATTTCAGCCGAGCCGGATCCATTGGCCTTCACCACAATTTGTTTAACGATGATGGTCTTGCAGTCCTCCAGGATGTGAATTTCATAATTCAAAATGGATTTCCAAATACTGATTAATTTCAACCTTTCATACAGCAGCTGCTGCTGATTGGAGATCAAGTCGCTTAACTTTCTGGCATGAATCGACTTTAAATGGCTGAGCTGCCGTTTGAGCCGCCCCGATTCGTTCAACGAATCGCAAGTCTGCAGTTTTTCTTCGATCGCATTGATATCCTGGATGCTTTTCTGTCTCTTGATCTCTCCGATCTTTCTTTCAAATGTATAGAGGCAGGATGATATTTTTTCCGATTCGGGGATGTATCCCTTCATTCGTTTGATCGCAAACTGAGATTCAGGACGTAATTGACTTGGCAATATGGACATCTCTCGAAGAGATGAATCTATGGACTCTATTTCTTGACGAATTTCGGACAGCATATCGCTGCCCAAACCTTTCGCCAACATCTCAACATGCCTGCTGCTTTTCATTTCCCCTCCTATGATTAAAACAAGGTCATAGTTTCTAAGTATAGAAGCGTATTTGGAAACTGGAAATAAAGAATTGTATATTCATGTTAATTTTTATGAATCATGCGTTCAAGAGGATATCCTGCAGGCTTGATGCAATCGCAGGTACGAGATCTTGTCTTTTCTCCGGCGTTTCGACAAGCGATTTCTGGTTGATCTCCAGTTCAATGCCAACGTATTCATGCGGAGAAAATCGGCGGCGAAGATGCGTGACAAAGCCGTCCGCTTTTCCTCGATAGGGATCATTGCGCCGAACGACCCAATCGCCGTGAATCTCGCGCAGTTTTCTCTGCCATCGCCGTGCGAACTGTTTTTCCTTCGCGCGGGATGGATCGTACAGAATGCCTATATCCGCTTTTCGCTCCAATCCCTCCCAGATCGGCGTGAACGAGTGCACGCTGATATGAAGCGCCGCCTTGTTTTCTCCGAAGGCCTCGCCTATGGCTTTTTCTACATCGCCCCGGTACGGATTGTAGTAATTTAGCAGAATGGCTTCTTTTACCTCCGTCGGAAGCGGCTTTGTGATCTCCGAAAAAAGATGGGGATGAGATCGCGAGCGGTTGAGATCGACCAGCAGCCGGCTTGTGGTGGAATAGAATAAAGGCGCGCTGAATCGATCCGCCAGGCGGCGGGCTGCATTCAAAGCGCCGAGATCGAAGCCGCGATGGCTGTTCAGCAGCGCTTCATGGCCCTCAAAGAGACTCTGATGCTCGGGAGGAATTTGATTTCCCCCATGCTCGCAGGTGAGTATCAATTTCATTCTATTCATTCGTGAACATGCGGCCGGCTTCCAGGCAGTCGGCCAGTTCGCCGTACACGGCGGCTATGTTTTCCATCGAATCATCATCGCCCAATCGGCGAAGGATGCGGCTGGCGAGCGATCCCTGTTCAAGCATCAGGCGAAGCGGCGGTGCGAATTCCGAGTCTTCGTTCAAGGCGCGGCTCAGAATATGCTCCCACAATTCTTTCGCCGTACAGGCTTCTCCCATGCCGAATAAAGCCAGATAATTTCGATCCTGAATGACGGCGTTCTCCGCCTCGCGGATCGTCTGAAGAAAAATGGAAAGCAATAAATCGGTCTGCGCCGATTTTTGAGCGTCGAGATCGCTCCACTCCTCCGAGAGCAGCCTCTGCAAAGTCGACGCGGCGGCATAGGCGGCGGCCAGATCGGCCTGCGGACATTCCTGAACATCCAACACGCGAATCTCGATGGCGCTCCGGTCGAATCGGGCGATCGCTCCCCGCGCATTGAGCCATTCGTGGTGCAGGACGCCCGCCGGATCCAGCGGCCGGATGTCGTCATACATGACTTGAAAGATCCGCTTCTCGTATTCGCTTCTCGTATAGACGGGTTCGGGCGCAATCTTGCCGCTTACGGAGGGGATGCGCATCGAGTTGGTCCGATAAAACTCCATCCGGTTGTCCAAATAGCCGGTGCGCC
>JAFGTC010000083.1 GCA_016934335.1 Candidatus Omnitrophota bacterium
ATAGGCGTTGGTAACTCTTGACATAAATAGATCATGAACCGCATCACCCAAATGCGCGCGATTTTTATAACAATCAATCCACCGGAAAGGAAAAGAAAATGTGGAGAAAACATAAAATACTCCTAAGTTTTTGCCTTCTTTTTTTCGTAATATGCAGCGCTTCTAATTCTTCCGAGAAAAAAGACATGGAGATTCTCTTCAACAAATATTATCAAGAATGGAAAACGTATGTAAACAAGAATGTGAATTTCTATTCTACAACGAGAGCCTATACGAATACCAAAGAATATAAAAACTTGGAAAATTTAGGGATCCCGGCGTTGCCGTATTTTTTCAGCGCCATGAAGCAGGAAGGGCGAAATTTATTCGGTAAATGTTTGTGGAGAACAATCACTGAATTGACAAAAAAGGAATTCGACGAAGCGATCGTCAACAAAGCTATGGTTTTCGAAAAAACAATGTTTTATCAATGGATTCGATGGTGGGAAAAAGACAGAAAAAATGTCGATCGTGAATTTAATGACTTATACAGTCATTGGCGTACGGCCGCCCATGAATCCGAAAAAAAAACAATTCCTGCATAAAATAGAAAACCTCGGCGTCCCCGCCCTGCCCTGCGCCATCGAAAAAATGAAGGAAGACGGCGTGGATCTCATCGAGGCCGTCAATTATTGGACGGACGACGCCTTGAAGAAATCCGCCGAAAAGGCTGGCGTACCCCAAGAGCAAATGCGCGAATACTCCCTTCAATGGTGGCGGCGAAACAAAGCCGACTGGCTGCTCCCCCCGGTGGAGGATCATCCCAAACAATAATCATAATGATCAACAAAAAAAACCGCCCCCTGCGATTCCTTTCGCAAGGGGCGATTCTGTTCTATCGATTCTAGACGCCAAACTTGGGCGCGATCCCTTAGAGCGTCCAGCCTTTTCGGAAATGAGGCTTGACCCACTGATTGGCTTCGGGGCAGTTGGTGAACTTCAATTTTTCCGCATCCCAGAACAGTTTCTGCTGGGGGAACTTGAGGCACAAGTTGCCCATGACGACCCATTCCGTCAACGGTCCCGAATATTCGAAATTCGAACCGGCTTTAGCGCCGCCTTTGCACGCTCGAATCCAATCGATCTTCTGCCGTACATCGTCGTCGCCGCCCGGCAAACGCGGAAGAATCTCCTGCGGTTTTTCGAAATCTTTCATATGCTCGCCCGCCACCAGCTCCGAACCGCCGCCGTACGTTCCCGTATAAAGAACGCCCTTGTCGCCGATGAAGATCGAACCGCTGCTTCCATCTCTCATCCGGCGCTCCAGTTTGGCCGGATCGACGCCTTCCGGAATGGGCGGATGCAGATCGCCGTCATACCAGTACAGCGTCAAAGGCGGCATCGAGCCGCGCCGCGGGAACGTGAAGCGAATGATCGACTTGGTCGGGAACGTCTGCTCGTTGTTCCCTTCTTCGCGCAGGCACTCCACTGTGTCGGGATTGGTCAAGCACAGCGCCCAATTGGCCGGGTCGAGAATATGGCAGGCCATGTCGGCCAGCGCCCCGCCGCCGAAATCCCACCAGCCGCGCCACTTGAAGGGCATGTAGGCGGAATTGTACGGGCGATACGGCATGGGTCCCAACCAAGCTTCCCAGTCAACATGCTCCGGAATCTCTTCTTCCGGCAGCAATCCGACTTTCCCATCCGGGAAAATGCCTTCAATCCCCTGCGGCCAGATCGGACGGTTCGTCCAGGCATGCACTTCGCGAATGTTTCCGGCGATTCCCGCCCAAACCATTTCGCATAAGTCGCGTACGCCGTCGCCCGAATGGCCCTGGTTGCCCATCTGCGTGGACACGCCCGTTTCGCGAGCCACTTCCGTCAACCGGCGCGCTTCCCAGATGGTGCGCGTCAACGGCTTCTGGCAATAAACATGAATACCGCGCTTCATGCAGTCGATCGCCGCCACTGCGTGGACATGATCGGGCGTCGAGATCGTACAGGCGTCCAACGTCTTCTCTTTGTCCAGCATTTCGCGATAATCGGCGTACAATCTCGCATTGGGAAATTTGCGGATCGAACCGGCCGCCTGCCTCTGATCCGGATCGCACAACGCAATGATGTTCTCGCCTAAATCCCCGCACTGGCCGATGTCTCCGCCGCCCTTGCCGCCGGCCCCGATGGCCGCCATATTCAACTTCTCATTGGGCGACTTGTAGCCCAAGCGCTTCAGGCTGGGAACCGTGCTCGTTCGGGTCGTGGCGCAGCCGGCCATCGTTGCAGCCGCACTTCCCATCAAAAAGATACGTCGGGAACATTTGTTCTCACTCATGATACTCCCCTTCTCGAAAAGGTGATTTTGCAGGATTGCATGGTTTTCACGGACCTGCTGCGACGGATAGTCCCTACGTTTCATGCGTAGATCCACCCGTCCCGGCCGGACTAGAACCGGAAAATGACATTTTTCCTATAATAAAGGGATTCTACAAGCGGGACAAGGCCTCTACCCATTACGCAATTGTAATTGATTTAGGCCTTTAATGAGTTTTTTTCATTCATAAAGGATCCAATCGCCGACCGCCGTATCCACCTGCGTCGCCGTTGGAGTTGGCGTCGCCGTCGGCGCTGGAGTCTCCGTAGCCGTCGGCGGAATAGGCGTAGTCGTCACCGTCGGCGTCGCCGTTACCGTCGGCGTCGCGGTCGGTGTATCGATTTGAACCGGCGTGGCCGTCTCCGATGCAATCACTTCCGGCGTCCAAGTCGGCGTCCAAGTCGGCGTATGGCTCGGCGTCGGTGTTTCGGTAGGCGTCGGCGTTTCAGTGGGCGTCGGCGTATCAATCCGAATCGGCGTGGCCGTCTCCGCCGGCTTCACATCGCCGAATTGCATCACCGTCGAACGCAGCCACCCCCGCTGCGATAAAACATATAACTTTTCGAAGCCGTCCCACGCCATATCCACGACATCCAGCGCATTCCTGGCGATCGTAGACTCGCTCCCATCGTCATCGATCCACAACATCGTCCCCTCTTCATCGTTCTGCGCCACAAAGAAGCCTCTCGAGGGAACTCGAACGAAACAGCGGTTCATGTCGGACTTCGTGTTGGGAAGATTGCGAAATTGAAAAAATCGACTCTTGCCGAAATCATACTTCACAATCTTACTCGTCTGCTCGTCCAATCCATAAAGATGAACCTCTTCGCCCTCGATCTCCAGATCGAAATTAACCATCTGATTCGAAATAAACGGATAGCGATTTTTTAAATCACCTCTATCGCTCAACCGCACAATCTCCTTCATCAGCGGATCCAGAATCCACAAATCGCCGCTTCCATCTCTCCGAATTCGATTCGGAGCGAAAACTTCCTCCGAAAACAATTCCGCCGGCTCTTCGTCCGAAATTGTATAGATCGATCCCAACGACAAAAACGATAAATAAGCGAGATCCTTCCCCGCCGCAGCGCCGCTCACGGGATCGGCGCCGAAATCCTCCCCCAGCCAATTCTCACCAATCCTCTGCTCGATAATGCGCCGCAGTCGAACCTCCGGAAGTTGATCCGCCGCCAGAACGCCTCCCGCCCCTCCGTCCACGAGCGCCAGTCGGTTCGGCTGCCCCAACCCATCCCAAATGACCGTTTTCTCATTCTCCCAATTGACGAACGAAATCTTCTCCGCCTGCTCCTCCATGACATAAAATCCATCGTCCGCCGCGATCAAATCGGTTGGCCCGAACAAATTCGATTCAACAATCTCGGGCTCTTCTTCCAACGCCAAATCAAAACGCAAAACCGCCCCGCCGGCTCGCAGACCGGCTTGATTGGAACTCTCATTCCGCACGCTCACCAGCACCGCCTCCGAATCGTCAGGATCCAGACACAAACGCGTCGGATTGATCAACATCTCGCTGGTTCGAGGCTTCGCGAGTCCGGGCGGATCGCCCTGATTCCCGCCTTGATTGGAATCCTCCTCCAAATCCTCCACCGTGATTCGCCCCCGCTTCTCCGAACGATCGACCATCTCGATATAAACGATGCGATCTTCCAACAAAAGAAAATCGCTCGGATATTCCAGTTTTTTATATTTCCCCTCTTTTTTCTTCTTTTTGCCGTCGATCAAACTGATCTCCCCCGCCGCCATTTCCGCCGCCCACACATTCCCCTCGCCGTCCAGCCGGATCGACGAAATATCCTCAAGCCCCTCCGCCCACAAACTTAACTCCCCGTTTCGCCACAACCATATCCGCCCCGGCTCGCGCTCCGCAATATACAAATCGCCGGCCTCCGATCGCACGATCGCAATGGGATCCACCAGGCCGGTCAACACGGTTTCAATGGAAAGAATCTCATGGGAAGGGCCGAGGCGCAGCCGGGAAAGCTCGCCCGAATAATTCTCCAGCGCCAAAAGAGAGCCGTCCGGCGCCAGAACCATGCCGGCCGTCAAATCCTCCAAGGCCGTCCATGACTCCACCGAACCGGCGACCGGCGCCTCCGCTCTCGCATTCATGATCAAAAAGGGAAATAGAAAAACCAAAAGGCAGGTGAATGTCTTTGCAAAACGCCAATCAAAGCACCGTAACAAGAAAAAAGAAGTCAGCATATAACATCGTCACTTACGGCCGTTTTTAGAATCGGAAATGATGTCGGCGATGTTTCGAACGTCCAGATTCTTTACAGGAAAGCGCTTTCTCCACGAGGCGAACGAAGCGGCCGGAAACGCCCTCGGCTCGGCGATCGTTCGTTCATCCATGACGGTCTCCTGCCCCGCCGTCACGATCTCTTTTTCTCCCTCGTCCAACGAAGCGCCATGACTCGATTCGACCTGCACTCTCCCCTCGCGCACGCGCACCGTCGTATCCTTCTCCGTCACCTGCACCTCGAAAATCGTCCCCAGCACCGTCACGGCGCCATGCGGCGTTTCAATCCGGTAGGGATCGTTCGGATCCTTGCTCACTATGTTGCATACCACCCCGCGATCTACGCGCATCCTTCTTCGATCCAACAAAGCGATCTGAGACTCCGATCCCATCTCCACGATCGACTTCCCATCCCCCATGCGAATTTGCGCAAAACTATCCTTCCCGCTGACAACGGCATCGCCCTGCGATAACGCTTGCCCGCTCGCTCCGCTCCACTGCACATCCCCGATCTGGCGCAGCAGCGCCGTCTCCGAAGGCAGCCCCGACGCAAAAAACCACACCAGCAGGCAGCAGGCGAACGCGGTCGACCAGCCAAAAATATACTTCCACTGCATCCCCGGAAAAACCGTCCGCCGATGCCGCAAATCGTTCGGCTGAGCCTTCAACGCCGACTTCACTTCACTTCGGATTCTCTCCCGCCGCCCCACTTCGCACATCGATCGATCCATCGATCGAAGCGCTTCCAACCGCTTGCGGGATTCCTCGTCGCTCTGCAGGACGGCCTCCACTCCGAGACGATCCTTCTCGGACAACACGCCGTCCTCATAATAGGAGAGGATTTGATAGGAAAGGGTATTCTCGTTTTTCTTCATGATCCTGAGCGGTCCTTCAAATAATGAATTTTTATATCATGTCGACCCTCAAAACTGATCTGCATGCTGCGGCGCTCCGCAATTTCCGCCAACCCCGCTTTCACCTCGGCGATTCGCCGGTACGCGGTTGAATTTGAAATATTCAATCGCTTGGCAATCTCCTCCCTCGATCGTTTATCCACATAAAACCATTCCGCTATTTTTCTCTTCTCTTCCGGCAGTTCGTTCAGCGCCTGCTTCAGCGCATCGTATTTCTCCGACTGCCTGACCGAATCGTTCACCTGCCACGAATCGGCCGCATATAACAACGCTTGAACCATCTTCCGCAGCCGCATTTTCTTTTTCAGCCAGTTGATCGATCCGTTCTTGGCGCTTCGAAACAGATAACTCTCAAACGCTTTGGGCGATTCGATCTTATTCACCCGCCGAAACACATTCACAAACACTTCCTGCGCCACGTCCTCAATATCCGATTCATCCACATACTGCCGTATCAAACCAACCACCGCCGCATAATATCGATTGAACAACGGCTCGAACGCCGTCTGATCTCCTTCCCGAATCCGGCCAAGCAGCATTTCCGTTTCAATATGCTCCACATCGATGTCTGAACCCTCGTTGACGTATGAAATCGGATCTTCTTTTCCATAAACGACCGGCGTCTCCGACTTTTCACATTTTTCATTCATGGCATTTTATCAATAAGACAACAATCTCTATGAAAAAGCTTCACTTGTGTAAATTTGTAAAAAAAATAATGCAAAAAGAAAGTTTACACGACTATTTGTCACCAATCATTAAAAAAATAAATTTTCTCTTGATGATTGCCTCATTTATCACTATAATACCCGATAAGCTCGAGACTAATCGCTATCTTTGTTAATCTTTTTTGATTATAATACAAAATGCTCCTACTTTCTCAAAACATTTGGGGAGTGATGTGTGAATGAGCTATACTGGGAATGTATTTTCACGCCGGCCTGCTGATCCGAAAAGCCGGCGCGGCTTTACCCTGACCGAACTATTGGTCGCGATGACCGTCATCGGCGTTCTCTCCGCCATCGTCGTGCCTCGCTACGCCGATATGAAAATACGATCCATCATCGCCTCGTCCAAACAAACCATCTCCACTTTGGCCAACGCCCTCCAGGTCTTCCAACTGGATTATGGACGATTCCCCACCAGCATCTATTACGACTCGCGCCAAGACCTCGCCTCCATCCGTCGCAGCATCAGCCACATGAGCAACGTCGACATCCCCGATCCCTTCCAGAAACCATACGGCGACGTCCAGATCGAAGCCGATCCCGATTCCGGCCTGGGCTACCAGGAAGACCACCGCCGGCATGGATTCATCTATGTCAATTACCGCGATTTCCTCGGACGCGAATTCAGCGCCTACAACGGCATCGCCCTCTACAGCATCGGACCCGACCGCCGGGATTCCTGGCTCAGCCTGTACCCCCTTCCCTTTGATACGAAAAACCTCATCCGGCGCCGCCTGTACACCGTCTACGGCGACGGCGCCCTTCAGCCGGTCGTCGTCTACAATCCTACCAACGGCATCCGCAGCGGCGGCGACTACGGCGCATTCCGCGGCGAATTCGACGGCTTCATCCCCTCAGATATCTAACAAAATCAACTCCTTACACAAAAAACCAATCCCCACCCCCGCAATTCGCGCCATCCTTCTACTTTTTTGAAAAAAAATCGCTAAATGATTCATGCGGGTATTTACTTATTCATTAGTCAATGATAGATAATAGTACAGATATTCAATTCATCTTTCTTGGGAGGTAACAACGGATGTACAAAAAAATTGGATTATTGGCAGGGCTGTTCATGGTAATGGCCGGAACCGGTTTCGCCCAAATCGGCATCTTCACCGAAAACTCCGATATTGGAGATATTGGAGCAGAAGGCGCCGCCTTTTTCTCCGACGGCGAATATATCATCGAGGGCAGCGGCGCTGATATTTGGGAAACCGCCGATGAGTTCCATTTTCTTTACAAAGAAATGACCGGCTCGTTCTCCATCAAAACCAACACGTTCCTCGAAATAGGGGGCGGCGATGCAACCTGGGCCAAAATGGGCCCCATGGTGCGCGACAACCTTACTGCCGGCTCCCCTTACGCCTTCGCCATGATTCGCGCCGGCGGCCTGGATTTCGGCCCTCAATGGCGCGACGCTCAGGACGGCAGCGCCGCATCGGACGATAACGCCATCGTTTCGGGCGACGACATGCTATGCCCCGATCATGAAGGCGCCGTTGAATTGGAGCGCACTGGCAACACCATCAACTATTACTACATCAACTCCGACTGCGACCGCGTTCTGGTCTATTCTCATGACGTCCCCGGTCTGGAAGATCCCGTCTACGTCGGTCTGGCAGTCACTTCCCATAACGACGGTCAGATCTCCACAGGCTATTTCTCGGGAGTCGAAATCACGGAATACGATTGGAATGTCAGCCTCGATATTCCCGTAACATCTTATTCCTTGAGCCAGGTCATTGAGGGCGTCGCGTTGAATGTCAACGTCAGCGATGGAAAAACGGTCGATCAGTTGACCGTCACCCTGAACGTTCCGGCTGACCTGAGCATCTCCAACCTCAGCGCCGTCGGAGATGCGGCTTTCGAGGCCGGAGTCATCACATGGACGCTCTCCAACATCTCGGGGAACGCCGCCCTGACCTTCGATCTGCAAGCCCCCACCCTCAAAGATTACGGCAACATCCCGTTAACCGGCGAAGCGACGGATGGAACGCTTAGCAGCCCCCTCTCTGCAGACATTCCCCCTCTAGCGTTTAATATCTATGAAACCTTCTCCTATCCCTACGAAAGTCCCGATACCGCTTTAGCCGACTTGGAGGAGCAGGGCGGCTACAATTGGGCTTCCGATTGGGTCGATTCGGGCGCCGCATCCCCCAACGCCTTGGATGAAACCGTAATCGAAGCGGGCCTCGTGGAAAATCAACCCGCCGAATACAACCCCGGCGGCTATTGCCTTCGAATCACCGGCGACGCCGGCAACGGCGTGGGCCGCAAAATATTTCCCGTCTCCACCGGCGAACTGTGGCTCTCCTTCGTCTTCATGGAAGAAGGCCCCGTCGACAGCCATTGGTCAGGCATGACTCTCTATTCTTCAGGCGGCTCCGAATCCAGCTTTATCGGAAAGCCCTATAACTCCGAAACCTGCGGCATCGGCAACCTGCCCGACGGCGACAGTCTCACGGAAATCGACTACACCGTTCCCAACCACTTCCTCGTTCGCTACGTACTCAACAGCGGCCCGGGACAGAACGACAGCGTCTATCTCTGGATCAATCCCGATGAATCCGACCGCATGGACACCTACGACGCCGGCGGCGAAAACAACGACGAAATTCAAGACATCGCCGAAATTCGCCTCCGCCGCGGCGGCGCAGCCGGATCCTCCTACTTCGACGCCATCTGGCTCAGCTCCGATCCCGCCCTTCCTCCGGCCGGCGCTGGACGCGTGGATTTGACCTTCAACAATCCCGATCGCGATCCCGCCATTCCGGTTTGGGACGTCATTTCCATCGACCAATACGACGACGCCATGAGGGGCGAACCCGGCTTCGGACATGACAGCGGCAACGACTATTATCTCATCGTCGCCGGCTACCTGTATTACAGTTCCTCCGGCGAAGCCTTCTTCGCCAACGGCCTGCCCCCCGACCGCATGAGCGGTTTGAACGGCCACGTCTTCGGACCTTACAACAATCAATACTTGGAATTAGGCCTGAAAAACTCGGTCAAGTTCCAGAATAATGACGCCCAAAGAGGCCCCTTCACGTTCAATGTCGTTCCCGCAGGTAAATACAGCGAACTGCGCGCCTCCATGACCGTCGGCAACGGCTACGGCGTCTTGAAATGCACCCTCAACTTCGAAGACGGCTCCACGGAACTCACCGAAATCCACGCCGACGACTGGTTCCGCGATCCCAGCGACGCCGACTGGATGTTCGACGACGTCACCCTCCTCATCAACGGCATGGACCGGTTAGACGGCGACAGCAATTTCGCCGACGCCAACGATCCGGCCGTCAATGAAGACGCCGTCGCCATCGAGAATTCGGATAAGGTTCTCGTCTCCATCGACTTGGAACTGGACATCGAGAACAGCGGGAACGAAGGAAATGTCGGCTACAACCTCTACGACATCTGGTGCTATCCCACCCAGGACGGCGGAACCCCCGTATCGGATTGGTCCCTGTTCTAATTCAGATAATTATCTAATTCAAACCTAATCCCCCCCCCGAGGCCCCCGCGGCCTCGGGGGATTTCTTTCTCCCCTAACGAAATCAATCATGCCGCCCATCGATGGCTCGCATAATCGAACGCGTTCAAATCAACATGATCAATAAACTCGCCGCTTGAACTCCCTCCATCACGGTTCACGCTTCTAACTTTTTGGAAGTTAATCCATTGCAAACTCATGATGATAAACGAAAAAATCCCCCGAAGCATTGAACTCCGGGGGATTATCATTTTAATTCCGCAAGACGGGGTTTCTTTTCAATCCGTCATAGAATCGTACCATCAATCTTAATAAAGCATCCACTGCAGAACCGGGGTTCCGCCGTCGTCCGATGGTAATGCCCAGATATCATACAGGTTGAATCCAGGGTTTGAGGCGCTTCTTGTGACATCCAATTCCAACGTTACGGAAACCAGCACTTTATCCGAATTCACAATGGTTGCCTTGTCTTCGTTCACGGCCGGGTCGTTGGCGTCGGCGAAGTTGTTGCCGTTGTCCAAACGATCCATGCCATTGATCAGCAAACGCACATCGGCAAACTGCCAGGAACTATCGGTTGGATCCCGGAACCAGTCATCCGCATGAAGTTCAGTCACTTCCGTGCTTCCGTCTTCAAAGTTAAGAGTGGTTTTTAGAGCTCCAAAACCGTTGCCAACCGTCGCGGATGAACGTAATTCACTATACCGCCCTGGAGGAACCATATCAAACGTGAAAGGTCCTTGCTGTGCTTCGTTGAACATGAACTTCATGGAGTTCTTTAAATTCAGCTCAAGAGAGGCGTTGTTGTAAGGGCCAAATACATGACCGTTCAAACCGCTCATACGATCCGGCGGCAGACCATTAGCAACAAAGGGCGTACCGCCGCCGTCTTCATAAATATAACCGGTAACAAGGAGATAGTAGTCGTTGCCTTGGTCATGGCCAAAACCGATTTGACCTGTAACATCAAGTGCATCATCATATTTATCGATGGAGATGACATCCCAGGCTGGAAGAGCAGGATCACGGTCTGGATTGTTGAAGGTCAAATCGACGCGGCCGGCGCCGGCGGGAGGCAAAGCGGCGTCCGAACTGATCCAGATATTGTCGAAGTAAGAAGAACCCGCTGCGCCGCCGCGGCGCAAGCGGAGTTCGGCAATGTCAAGGATCTCGTCATTATCCTCTCCGCCTGCGTCATAAGTGTCAAGACGGTCCGTTTCATCCGGATTGATCCAGAGATAGACGCTGTCATTCTGACCTGGAGTCGGATCGAGACTGATGCGAACCAGGAAATGATTGGGTACGGTGTAGTCGACGTCGGTGAGGCTGTCGCCGCCGGGCAAGTTGCCTATACCGCAGAATTCTGCGTTGTAGGGTTTCCCGATAAAGCTGGATTCAGAACCATCCGAAGCGAAAAGCGTCAAACCGGACCAATGATCCGCCGCAGGTCCTTCTTCCTGGAAGACGAAGGAAATCCAGATGTCGCCGGAGGCTTCAGGGGCGATTGTACGGCCCATTCCATCACCCGCATCACCAGTGATCTTCGCGCAATAACCGCCGATGTTGAATTCCGGAAGGGGCTGATTTTCAACAAGACCTGCATCGAGAACTGAACTATCCAATTCGCTGGGAGAATTCGCGCCGGAAGCGGTCCAGTCGCCGGCCCAACCTAAACCGCCGTTGGCGGCAAGTGCATCCAGTCCCGTACCAGCGTCTTCATCTGGATAGGAGAAGGTTTCATAGATGTTGAAGGAACGGAACTCGATGCCCACATTCCGCCAGTAAGCCGTTGACATTTCACCATCGTTATGGGAAGTAACCGCCATACCGACATATACAGGATCTTCCATATCAGGAACAACGTGGCTTTCTTGAAGCACGCGTTCACCGGTATCAAAAGATACATAATAGAAATTGAAGGTGTTGCCGCGGCGCTCCAATGCCATGGTATAAGTCGTGGTCTCACCATAATAATCAGCCAATTGACCGGCTGGAACGATGAAATCGTCGCCGCTGGACGCCGCACCGGCGTCCTGTTCATCACGCCACTGCGCCATGAAGTCCAGGTTCGAACGCAACATGGCATAGGCATAAGCCGAGCCGGCCGTCAGGTTATTACGAACCATGAGACCCGATTTTGTCCATGTTGCATCGCCTCCGCCAACCATAATATCCGTGCGGCCGAAAATAGTGAAATCGCCTTCCACTTCCATATAGACGAAATGGAATTCGTCCGCCGTTCCCCAGATATCAGCGCCGCTGGCTTCGATCACATACTCATACTCAGCCGCGCCAAAATCCCCTCCTGCACCAACATCCTCTGCTGTAGCCGATCCGGCTGCGCCGACATCGCCGATATCCATATTGCTATCGAATGCGCCGATTTGCGCAAACACGGGAGCAGCGGCCATGCACAGCGTCATTGCCAGAATAAGGCCTGGTAAAAACAACCTTTTCATCGTAATTTTTCCTTTCATTTCTCTCAATCGTTTGATTTTCCCCAAAAACAATCTTACAAAAACAAACATTCCCCTTCGCTTTCACGAAGAGATTACCCAAAAAATAAACTCCCCTCCTTTCATTCGATTGTTCGAACATCCAAAAGAATAAATCATCTTTCCACAAGGAAAAAACTATGTCAAGTGACCTTTATCAGTTTGAACCTTAATCTATTATGCTCGGATCGGATGCCTGAATATCACAGAAAAATATGTGATTTCAGCCATTATCCAGGCATTTGGTTCAACACTTTCCGTATGTTCACTGCGATTATTTCAGATATAACTAAATTTGCAATAAAATCGAAACATCTATCCCCACCCAGCCTTGGGGGATTTCTTTCTCCCCTACCCAAAAATACAATTTTCTGATGAACAATCGATTGAAAAACAGGCGGCTTAACATCGGCCCTGATTCATGATAATTTCTATTCTCACAGGTCTTTCTCATAAGACCTTCTGATTACAAAAAACGCGAATCCTTGCTTTGTCTCTCGTTCGTTTGAATCATCCATTCATACGCAGAAAGGAGGTGAGACGGCTTCATCCGCACAAGATTCTCCGCGCATGCACAACTTCGATTTTATATAAGATAGCGAACCGCCATACGCGATCTTATTTGTTTGTCATACGAATAGGACGGCGAGGTAAGGATCAAAGGATTCAAACGGAATCCTTTTACATGGATCGACTGTTTGGATGAAATGGAGCGAAACGGACGCTAAAGTGTGGACGGGCGAACGACCCGTCCCTGGAATCAAAGCCGGTGCACCTCTCTTGCGAGAGCGTCATCGCATGGAAAGGATAATCATATGTTAAGAAAAATCAGTTTGTTGATTCTGGCCGCATGCTTTCTCTCTCAAACCGCCGTCAGCCAGGATGTAATCAAAGACGGCCTGAAAGTCTGGACGACCGCTTGGGATAACGGCCAACCCGACAATTACTATATCTTCCAATGGACCTACAACGCCGCCGACCAAACCTGGAAAACCGAATTGCAATGGGTCGTCTCACCCGAATTCGCCGGCGAAGAATGGAACGGATCGGTCTACGATATGGGCATGGACATGATCACCCACCCCGGCGGCGACGATCTCTACGCCGTGCTCACCGTATCCAAAGGCGATTCGCACTTCCCCAGCCAAGGCACCGAATTTCAACTGCGCAAATTAGTCGTCAACAACGATTGGCCTGAATGGGAACTTGTCCAGGATCCCCTTTTCACCACCCCCGCCGACGTCAGCCCCTTGGGCGTCGACGTCTACTACGACGCCGGCCAACTGCACATCGCCTGGACCGAAGACAACGACGAAGCCGGCCCCAACAGCATGATGTGCGAAATTTTCGACCAGGCCTATACCGTCAATTCGGACGGAACCCTCGCCGCCAGCGGCGATAAAACCCTCGTCTTCTCCCATCGTCTGAATTGGGGCGGAACCAACCCCGGCGTCGCCGGCGTCACCGGCCTGACCGTCTGCGACTACGACGGCGACGGCGATATGGACTTCGTCATCGGCGACATGTATTACGGCGAAAGCCCCGCCGGCGTCGCCATCCAACTCATCGAACGCCTCGGCCCGGATGAATGGTCCGCCGACGTCCAGGATCTCTTCTATGGATCGCCCGGCCACGGCGCGGAAGGCGTCTGCTACTGCGACATCGACGGCGACGAATACCTCGACCTGGTCATGACCAGCGGCAGCTCGTACCCCTGGAACAACGTCGTCTGGTTCGAAAAAGCCCCCGACGGCAGCGGCCAATTGGATGAAGTGGGCGTCCTCGTCGACTGCTCCACCCACAACGACGAAAACTACCCCAGCGTCAGCAATCAAGGACACATCTTCGGCCTCTACGTCCCGAGCCCCGCTTCCTCCACCCTGCTCGATCACTGGTCTCTTTATTAATCATGTATGAATATAGTGCATAACATCAAAACATAACGACTGAACTCAAACGCCTCCCTTCCAGCCCGCCGGCCATCAAATCGAACCAAGGGAGGCTCTTTTTTTCCGCATTTCCACCCCCGATCAAGATACTCCCCTCCCTAAATTATCACAATTATCGTTATTATTTACCTAGATCAGGTAAGTAAAAAATTTTACCAAAATTGAATTATTTGATTGATTTTGATATATTTTTATATATAATAAACCCATTCATTCGATTTTTTTACTGGAGAATAAGGCTTCTTCTCTTATCTTTGCAGAAAAATATGAAGCTTTTTCCCGAAACGATTGTCTTTTAATAGAAATTCAAAATTGGAGGAAATTATGATGAATCGCAGCTATTTGAATTTTTGGATTGCTATCGCGGCCGCCCTGTTTCTCCTGGTCGGCGCTCCCTGCGCTATGGGGCAAGGCGTCATCGTTACCGCCTCGGAAGAATCTTCCGACGATTTAAGCGGCCAGACCTACGAAGACGAGAACGGCGATGGATTGGTAATTCAGTGGGATTTAGTCGGCTACGACGCCAAAGACATCCATGTCTATGTCTTAGCCAATGATGAAGGCAAAATCAAATATCTTGGAAGAACCGCCGACGGCGATGCAGCATTCTTCCATTGGTATGATGGAAATCCCCTGGCCGCCGGTCAGTACCGCAACGGCCCCCAATCCGGAAATTCCTACCGGTTCTATATTTACCTGCTGCCCTCCACGCCGGGCAAGCGAGTATTCGGCCCCCTGGCGGCCGCCGCCCCTGTATACTACTTAATTCCCCCCAATCTTATCAGTCATATCATCGTCACGGATACGGTGGATTCCGAAGCAGATTTGAACGGCGGCGCCGACATCGACCCCTCCGGCGATCGCGAATTGGTCGTTAAATGGAAAAATTTCGATATGAACGACGTCAAAGACGTTCATGTCTACGTCCTGGCCAATGAAGAAGGCAAAATCAAATACTTAGGACGCACCGGCAACGGCGATGACGAATTCTTCTCCTGGAAGCAGGGCGCCCGGTTCCTATCCGGACAATTCAAAGGCGGCCCCCAGCACGGCGAGACCTACCGCTTCGGCATTTATTTCCTGCACAAACACGGCCGCCCGTCGGGCCCCTTCATGCACACAGATCCCGTGCAATTCTTCGTCAGCGACAATTGCGTCTTCCCTGAAGATTTTGAAGCAGAGGATGGCAGCCTTGTTGCGAACGGCGTCGCCATCGAAGGCTCCTCGTTAGATGTCATCCTCGGCGATCCGTCCTACGTCTACATCCCCGACGAAGCAATGATTTATTTTGACGAGGCATGCCCGAATGGCGGTCCCGTATCTGTCTCGATTCTCTACAGCAGCGAAGGCGACGTCGATTTCGAAGCGCAGCCCATCGAAAATCAGCTGCCCGAAAACGCGGACGCCTCCATTACCATCGAAATCCAAGACAACACCTCCCATGTTCAATTGGCGACCTTCGAAAATCCGGAAGGAATTCCAGCCATCCATGTTTCCGGCGACTCCGAAATCGCCATCATGCAAATCTGCTGGGAATGCAGCGACCTCGAGCCGGCCCCGACCGTAACGCCGACGCCGACCGTCACCCCGGTTCCCACGACGCCTCCTTCCTGGAAAAACTGCGTCGTCCCCGGCGACACCTTCTTCGCCGAAGAAAACATCATCGAAGATTCCCTCGATTTCTATTATCTCTCATTGTTCCGCTCGAATCCGGTTGAAGACTCGATATTCTTCAAGATCAGAGATTGCATCCACGGACCTGGCCTCTCCAACGCCGGCGACATGGACGTCTTGATACCGTTCGACGGCGAATCCGATGAGAATCCAGCCGTCATCGCATTCAACGAAGAAGCCTTGGAAGACGGCTTCCCCAAGACGGTCTCGCTCTTCATGACCAGCGAAGACGAAGTCGAACTCGAGGCTTATAACAGCGCCGGCGAAGAGTTGCTCTCCGCTGAAGTCGAATTCGAATACAAAGATGACGACTTCAACGGCGAAGAATACCAGATTCAAAACGGCAATCCCGACAATGGATATCAAATCACCATCCGGGTTCGCAACAACGCCTCCAACGTCAAGCCCGTCGTTCTGTCCAGCGAGGAAGGCATTGCGTCGATCGATATCCTAGGCGAAAGCGACGTCTGCCTGCAGAAGATCTGCTGGGATTGCAAACACATCGAACCCATGCCCACTCCCACCCCGGGCGAAACGACCGAACCCGGCGGCCTGGTGTGGGTGACCACCGAACCGAGCGAATCCCCCGACGGCGACCTCAGCGGCCAGACCATCAATTCGACCCAATATGACGCGCTGGTCATCAACTGGGAATTCCAGAATTATCCCGCCAAGGACTTCCACATCTATGCCCAGGTCGACGGTTCGAAAAAGAGAATGTACATCGGCCGCACCGGCGACGGCGACGCAGACTTCTTCGTATGGAAATCCTATTCGGGATTCCTCTCAAGCCTGTTCAAAATAGGACCGCAGCCCGGCCATTCCTATCTCTTCATGGTCTACGCCATCAGCAGCGAACGAGGCGTTAAACCCTTCGGCCCGATTGCGGCCTCCGGTTGGATTACTTATCAGGAAGCCATCGTAGAACAGCCGATCGCCGAAGAAGCCGTCATCATCACCGACGACCTCGATTCAATGGATGACTTGAGCAACGGCGAAGACTCCGACCCCGAAAACGACATGCAGCTGGTTCTCCGCTGGAACCTGAAAAATGTGAACGCCAAAGACTTCCACATCTACGTCCAGTCGCAGAATGACAAAAGACCCAAATACCTGGGCCGCACCGGCGATGGAGACGCCAGCCTCTTCCAATGGAAGGCGAACGGCCGCTTCCTCCACCAAAATTACAAAGCCGGCCCCGTGGCGGATAATGAATACGCCTTCTCCGTCTATGCGATCAACAAGAAAGGCCCCAAAGCCTTCGAAGGCCCCTTCTATCCGGCCGGACCGGTGCTCTACAAGGTAATCGTGGAAGAAGAGCCGGAAGTCTCGATCCCGACCTTCATCGAACCGACGCCCATTCCGCCGACGCCCACGCCCACGCCGGTTGAACTTGAAGAGACGCCCACGCCGGAAATTCTCGACGTCACCGTCTCCGACAGCGAAACAACCTATGACGACCTCAGCAACGGCCAGGACGTCGACATGCCCGGAAACCTGGGATTGGTCATCCGCTGGTCGTCCGAACTAGCGGACGACGCCAAAGAAATCGAGATCTACGTCGAGATCAATGGCAGCGGCCAGATCAAAAAATTGGCCAATAGCAAGAATCCCCAATCCCTGTTCCTGAACTGGGCGGCCGGTAATGACAAAATCATGGAAGCCTTCCGGAATGGCCCCGAAGCCGGTTATTCCTACACCTTCTATGTCTATGTCAATACCAAAGGCAGCAACGTGAACGGCCCCTTCACGCACGCCGGCCCCGTGGAACTCGTACTCAGCAAAATCGCACCCGTCGACACCCCCACCCCCAAAGTGCCGCCGGGACAATTGAAGAAAACGCCCACGCCCGCCCCCTCCGTCGATGACGACGACGATTGGGATTGGAGGGATTGGGACGACGACGACGGCGATGATGAGAACGATGACGACGACAATGGCCGGGGAAATGACTGGAACAACGGGAAAGGGAGAAAATGATGAGAGTAAAACCCCATCTCGTTCTACAGCATCAACTCGGAAAGAGCCGATTGACAAGTAACAAAGAAAGAAAATGACAGATATATAGAACCCGTTTCAATGCGTGCAATGTATGCCTGTTCCTAGTTTCTAACTGGAACAGGCCTTTTTTTTGCCGGAACGCTTGATCCCCCCATTCACTATACCTGGATTCCCTGATTCAAAAATACATGAAAACCCTAATAGAAAAAGAGAATGGGAACTGTTATTCTGCCCTAGAGTCTTGTACATGTAAAAGCATGAATTTCAAGAAATGCAAGACGAATATTTAATCATCTCTGCATAAGCAGCCCTTACATCCAGTTGTCATGGCTCACCTCCCTTTATAAAAAGTCATGGCAACTGTTTTTTTTAAAAAACACCCTCTCGCCAAATCCGCTGCAGATCGGCTAGGGCTTCCTCTGAAAGCCTATATTTTCCCTTCGCGACGCGCTTCTTCCCCCAAACCTCCCCTCTCCCTCCCCCGCCCATTCCCCAATCCCGCAAATCGTGACAAAATTTCTATAAACTCAAGGCAAACCAAAAATTGCATCATCTCATTGATAAAAAAAAGGAAATCCCATGCCCGAAACGCATCGCTCGATTGAAGAATACATCCACTCGATCACCGAAGACGCCCGGAAGGCGTCCATCATTCTGGCCAAAACCTCCACCGGCGTCAAAAACCGCGCGTTGCGCGAGGCGGCCGACCTGATTCGAAAGGGCGCTCCCGAGATCCAAAACGAAAACCGCCTCGACCTGGAGGCCGGACGCCAAAAAGGCCTCTCCTCCGCCATGCTGGACCGCCTCGAACTGACCGGCCAGCGCCTCGAAGGCATCGCCTCCATGCTGGAGGAAGTGGCCATGCTGCCCGATCCGGTCGGCGAAGTGACCGATATGCGCGTCCGCCCCAACGGCTTGCGCGTCGGGCGCATGCGCGTCCCTCTGGGCGTCATCGGACTGATCTACGAATCCCGGCCCAACGTAACCGCCGACGCGGCCGCCCTCTGCCTGAAATCCGGCAACGCCTGCGTCCTGCGCGGCGGCTCCGAAGCGATCCACTCCAACGCCATTCTGGCCCGTCAACTGCAGGAGGCGCTCAGGATTCACGGCCTGCCCCAGGCGGCCGTCTCCTTCGTCGAAACCACCGACCGCGAAGCGGTGCGCGCCCTCTGCCGCCAGAGAGGCCGCGTGGACGTCATCATTCCCCGCGGCGGAAAATCGCTGATCGAAACCGTGGTCGATTTGGCCAACATCCCCGTGCTCAAACATTACGACGGCGTCTGCCACGTCTACGTCGACGAACGCGTCGATCCCGGCATGGCCCGCCGAATCTGCATGAACGCCAAAATCCAGCGCCCCGGCGTCTGCAACGCCGCCGAGACTTTCCTGATCCACAAAGCCCAATCCGGCGAATTCCTGCGCGCCCTGCTCGACGATCTGAAAGAGAACAACGTCGAAGTGCGCGGATGCCCCGAAACGCTCCAACTCGATCCCTCGCTCAAACCGGCCGTCGAAGACGATTGGAAAACCGAATACCTCGATCGGATCGTCTCCATCAAAATCGTCGGCGACCTCGACCAGGCCCTCGATCACATCGACCGCTACTCCTCCCGCCACACCGAGGCCATCGTCACCGCCGACTACGCCGCCTCCCAGCGCTTCCTGCGCGAGGTCGACTCCTCCTCCGTCATGGTCAACGCCTCCACGCGCTTCTCCGACGGCGGCCAATACGGTCTGGGCGCTGAAATGGGCATCTCCACCGACAAACTCCACGCCCGCGGCCCGATGGGCCTGGTCGAATTGACCTGCCAGAAATTCATCGTATACGGAGACGGACAGATTCGGGAATAACGGGAATAAATCGCGCCAAAAGAAACGAAGGAGTCGAGCGAGATCCCGGCGCGCTCCTCCTTCCAAGCGGCGGAAAACGCCGGGAGAATTGCAATCAACGAAACACAAGGCTCTCACCCATGAAACGAATCGGTTTTTACGGCGGACGCTTCAATCCCATCCATTACGCTCACCTGATCCTCGCGCAATGCGCGTTGGAGGAACTGCGCCTGGATCAGGTGCTCTTCATGCCGTCCGGCGGGCGCGCCTGCTACAAATCCGAAGACGACGTCGCCCCCGGCCCCGACCGCTTGGAAATGGTCCGTCTGGCCATCGCCTCCAACCCCCGATTCGAAGCCAGCTCCTACGAAATCGACCAGCCCCGATTCTGCTTCACCATCGACACCCTGCGCCGCCTGCGCGACGACCGATTTTCCGGCGACGAGTTGATTCTGCTTGTGGGAGGCGACTGGTCGCATAAAATCCCGACCTGGAAAGAAGGCGCCCAACTCTTGGATGAATTCCAGACCGCCGTCTTTCCCCGCCCCGGCGCTGGCGGCGGCGCATCGCCCGCCCTGCACGAAAAAACCATGCACTCCGTCGCCATGCCGCTGATCGACATCTCTTCCTCCATGATTCGCGATCGCGTCCGGAACGGCTTGTCCATCGAATATTTAACCCCGCCGCCGGTTCGGCGCTACATAGAAAACAAAGGCTTGTATCGTTAGCGCCGTTCCAAAACGGCGTCCTGCATCAAAAAAAATCAGGATCGATGCGTTCGGCCGTCGATCCTGATCTTTTTGTTTTTTTTGGATTCTGCGTCGTCTTGCTTGTTCCGCCGGCGGTCATGCTCCAAATCCGCCCGGCGGCTTCTTCGACTTATTATCTTCGCTTGGATTTCTTCACTTCCTGCTCTTCCAAGACATTTCTCAACTGCCCCTGCTTCTGATTCAACGCGATGGATACATCGTGCCACATCGTTCGAAACGAACTGATGCGAATGGGCGCCTCTTTCTTAAGAATGCCCAAAGAAGGCGTCTCGCTGATCAACTTTTTGATGTCTTTCCAGAGATCGAAAATCGAGTTGGGAATCGTATGCGTCAGAAACTGCGCGCGGCGCGTAATCTCCACTTGCAAAGTCCGAAACTCCGCCTCGTGCTCCTTCGGAATCTCTTCCGTATTGAGAGCCTCATTGAAATACTCCATAAATTTGCGCCAGAGTTTTTCAAACTCCTGCAAACGCTGCATCAAGACTTCGCCGGGAACATCTATAACCATGAAGAAATCTGCCTTATTCTCTTTTCCGAAATTCGATCGAAAATTTCTGAAATCCTCGCTTCCTGAACCGCATTATAATCTGGAAGCGTCGCTGATTCTATCCACTGCAATCATCGTGTATTCGGATGATTCATCCTTTTTTAAACCAGCCCAATGTCAGGACCACAAAGAAGGCGAAAGCAATTACCGCAACACCGCATCCGATTTCAATATACTCGATGAAAGTCATATTCGTATCTTTCAGTTTATTCTCGCCCGTCTACCGGGCGCCGCTCCCTTGCATGAATAAGATACCTCAATCCTGCAAAGAATAGCAAGACCGCTGGTTGATTACGATCCCCAATTAAAGTAGAAATCTCCGAACTTCTCTCCCAGCGAATCGACGCTGTATTCGAACTTCTCCCAGGGCGACAACTTGCGGGCCGTCTTGATTTGATAAAGCAGGGATTCATTGATTTTCAAAGCATCCTGCAAACAATCATACCCTCTGGAAATCGCTTTTTCTCGGTAATAGATGTCAAACGCGTCCGTATCGCCATAGATTACAAAACCTTCCGACGCCTTGTGGAACAGATCGAACGATTTCAACGCTTTTTTATGAACCCGCTCCAGCGATTTGGGCGGATTCAAACTCTTCACGTTGTCTTGCAGCAACTTGGCGTTCACTTCGAAGGTGCGCACCGACATCGTCGTCTGCAGCGACTTGTACATGTCAATCAGAGTATCATCCAGCTTATGCTCCGTCAAACGGCTGGCCGTCATCAGACGCTTGGGAACAGACGCCAGGAAGCCCAGATCGTTGAACACATTCGCCATCTGATTCAGATTCTTTTCGAGTTCGGATAAATATTCATCCTCCGCCGCCGCTTCCTGAGTCGCGGCCAGCAGGCGCGGCGCCTCTCTCTCCAATTTTCGGTTGTATTTCGCAATCTCGCCCAGATTCTCTCCGCGAACGGCGTTTCGCAGCATCTGCAAGTCGGAGGAAAGATCCCGCAGCCATTCTTCGTAATACTGGCTCGCTCCGGCCGCCTCCGCCTGCTGCAGAATACTGGCGATCTCCTCTGTTCTCTGCGAGGCCTCCGCCGTAATGGTGGACGGCATCTGATCCAGTTCCTTCGAGGCTTCGTCGTATTTCTGCTTCACGTCGGCGTAGGTTTCGTCTTCGCCCGGCTTTAATAGGGTTTGATACGTTTCCCGGATCTGCTCCTTCTTCTCGGGAACCACGCTCAATGCGCCGACTTTCTGATAGGGATGCGCCGACGCCTGTAAATTCTTGGACATAATCGAACGGTTGCGCTGCTCGAACCGGGCCATGATCCGGTCGGAAGATTTCATGCATCTCTCCGCCGAAGCGTACGCGGCTCTCCAATCCTGCAGCGCGATGTTGGCTTCCAATTCCGGAATGGCATCCATGAGATCCATCTTCAATTCGCGGCCGGAGGCGTCCAATGCATTCTCGCCCATCCAGTCCGCCGTATCTTTAAGATCTTCCAGAATTTGGGTCAACTCGCCCTTCATGGCGTCCCAAGCGCCCTGCTTCGCCGCATCGGCCTGGGCGGCGTGATCATACGACTCTTTATAGTTCTCGTCGATCTGCAGCACCTTGGCTTCCGCCAAATTCGCGAGCGTCTTCTGATACAAAGCCGGCGCTTTTTCCATCGTCAGATGATATTCCAATTCTTCTTTCGAACCTTCCAACTCCTTCAAGAGCCGGTAACTGCGCTGCTGCCAGGTGAAATGCTCCGCCTTCTCCGCCAAGTTCGCGGATTCGACCGACATCTCGTTGGCGGCGGCGAAATTCTGCGCTTTCTGCGCTTCCTCCGCCTTGGTCAAATAAGACAGCGCCTGATTGATCTCCGGTTCGGAATATTCCTTGGCGCCCGCTTTCAGGGCGGAGTCGGTTTTTTCCTGAGCCGTCATGACCAGATTGTTCAACGCGCGATCGGCTTTCTGAACCGCTTCGAGCGACGTCTCGTACGCTTTTTTCTCCTGATTCGCCTGAAGCAGCCCCGCGGTCTCCTCGCGCGATTCCAACGCCCGCCGATAAGCCAGCGGGCTCAAGCGATCCTGCTCCGCCCGCTTGGCCAGCGCCATGAATTCATCCACTTTACGAAGATTCTGATCGGTTTGCAGCTGATAGGCTTTGGCTTCGGCGTTATGCGCGGATTGGATCGCAGACTCCGCATTGCGAATGCTGGATAAATACTTATCCGACTGCTGGTCGCGCTCCGCCGCCGACTTCAGATTCACGGCGTTGGCGTACTGAACCCCTACCCATTCGGGCGCGCCGGAAGCCTTGGCGTCATTCAACGCCGCCTCCGCTTTTCCGATGTAGGCCGCGGCCGATTCGCCCAATGCGTTCAACGCGCTCTCCACGACCGTCTTGGCGTCGGGCGAGCCCGCGGCCACCTCTTCATACTGGCCGCTTTTCATCTTGCCGCGCAGATCCTGCACCTGCGCCAAGGCCTGCTTGTAAGCGTCGGGAGCGTACTGCGCGCCGCCCTGCGCATGCAACACCGAAAACGGCTGCTCCACCGTATTCAACGCCAACTGCGCCTTGCCGCGCCGCGCCGCATCCACCGCCTGGCTGCTCGCCTTCTGAGCGCGCTGCGCCGCCGTATACGCCTGCACGTAATTTTCCTGATTCAACAATTCTTCACTGCCAGCGATCGCTTCCTGCACCTGCGCCACCACCGACGAAGCGTATTTTTCCGCTTCCTGATCCAACGCGTCCTGAAGATGCGCCTTGGCCTCCGCCAACAGCGTCTGCGCCTGCTGCCCCACCGCCTGATAGGCTTGCTGCAAATTGCCCTTCACCAGATCCGACGCGTTGATCGCCCCCGAATAATCCTGCGCCTGAAGCGCCGCCTGCCCGTCCTCCAACGCGCTTTTCGCCTGCTGAACCGCCGTGGTGAACGCCTCGACGCCCTGCACGCCCAACTGTTCGGCCTGCGCGATCTGCTGGCCGACCTGGCGAAGAATATCGCCGGCCGCCTTCTCCTGCGACGCGACGATCACTTGATCCAACGGGGCCTTCATCTGCTCGGCCAGATCGATCATTTCCTGCCACTTGCCGTCCTGCTCCAACGCATTCATCTGCTGGAACTGCTGCATGACGGCCCCGTACTGCTGGGGAGCGTGAATATCCCCCTTCAACTCCTGCGCGCGCGTAATGAGCGTTTGAATTTCGTCCTTGGCGGTCATGGCCTGGGGCTTCAAATGCGCCAGAGCCAGCGATTCGGTCTGGGCGACCGCCTGCTCGACTTCCGCATAAAAGGCGTTGAGCTGCTCTTCATCCACTTCGGCGCGGATCTCCGATTCCATGCGCTGATTCAAATTGTCAACGACTGTTTGGACGGGATTCAATTGCTCGGCGGTCAACACATTGCCGGCCCGCGCCTTGTCCATATTGCTCGACGCCAGCGCAATCGCTTCGTCGATTTTCTCCACTAACGCCCGGATGACCGGCTCCTTTTCGATGGCGATTTCCTTCGAGCTTCGGAACCGGGCCTCCGCCTGTTGATACAGATCGATCGCTTCTTTATAGGAGCCTGCATCAAACTGCTGCTGTGCTTGGTTAAATAAACGGTTCGCATCGTCAAACGCCGTCCGGGCGTAGCCGGGCGCCCGCGCCGCCGACGCTTCGTCTTTCGCCGCCTGCGCAACCGTCATCGCTTTCTGAGCGTCCCGCTTTGCGCAGCCGATCATCAGCATCAGTGGAATAAGCGTTATACAAAAAATTTTCAGCCAAGTCGATTTCCGCGTATTCATCCAAACTTCTCCTTGATTAAGTTCGATACAGGATTCCCTCTTCTCCGATAATTACCCGTTCAGTTCATTCTTCGCAATCCACAAGTGCAATCCACAAGTCGACCATCGCGAACAATGCCTGCCGCTTTAACTTTCCAACGGCATCTCCAATTCCATATGCGTCATCAGAAATCCAAGCGCTTCATTGAGACGCAGGAACGTGGAGTGCCACTGCAAACGCAATTTCTTGTAAAAATCGAAATGGATCCCAATCATACCATGCAGCGTCACCGTGTCCGACAAATACGAAGTGACCGGTTCTGCACGGTCATATTCTTTTTCAAGATATTCCATTAAATATTGATGACGTCTGGCCAGCTGGGCCTTGATCTTAAAGAATTCCTCTTCCTCCGCCGCCGCCGCATTCTTATCAAGGTAGGCCTGACGGAAGAGTTGGTCATAACGCTCCCACAACTTCAGAAAATCCTTGATAAGTTTTATCCGATATTCGATTTCTTCTTTTTCCTTTTGATTCCAAGAGGCCATCGGTGTTTTCCGTCTTATCCTGCAGTTTGTAAATCGCAACGCGTATCAATCACGCGTCCCTTGCCATTATCCTGTTATTATCATACTGCGCTGCATCTGCGCGGAGCGAATTATCGGTTAGTTTCCCCGCTCCAGCCGTCTTTTCGTCTCGCACGGCGGCCGCCGGAGATTCTCTGGCATTCTGCTCAATCAACTCAATTCCAAAACAATAAACACAAATCCGCTCTTCTCCACCGCGATCCGCATGGCCCGCCGGGGAGAACGATCCTGTTAGGGAAGCTGATTCATCGCTTCCGTGGCTTGCAGCGTCTGATTCACGCGGCCCAGCGGATCATAGCGGCCCGTCTCGGCGCCTTCGCCGGTCTGCTCCAATCCCTCGCCTTCGCCGGTTTGGCCGAATTGCTGATCCCGGAGATTGGGCAATCCTGGAGGAGGAGGAAGATCCGGAATCATACTTCCGATTCCATACCCGCCGCTCATGCCGCTCATGCCTTCCATCGATTCAAACATGGCCGGATCGATGGCTTTTATATATGTTTCGTCGTCATACCCTTTGAATTGCTCGATGCGCGTCACGACGCTGCCGTCCAGAAACTCATCCATCCGGCGCTTCCAATCGCCCATATAGGCGACCTGCGACGTCTCGTCGTCCGTCGCCACGCTTAAATTGTAAAACCGCAAAGCGCCCATGTCCTGCACGGCTTCATACGCTTTTTCCAGCATATTTTTATACTTGATGGCAAACGGCCCCAAATAAGTGTCGCGATTCTCGATGATGTTGCTGGGCATCCCGTCAAAAGGCACTTCATCCCCATGGGTTCCATCGTCAAAATAATGCACGCCGATGGCGTCCGCGGGAACCTGCACGTACAAAATCCGCGCCTCCACCAGATCGCCGAAGATGGCGTCATAGACTTTCTCGCCGTATTTGACCGTCACCATCGCGGTTGGGCCGGTGTCCATGCCGCCCATGCCGCCCGGACCGTACATCCCCATCCCCATGCTGTACGGGCCCATTCCCATGCCCCCGCCCATTCCTCCCATATACTGCGCCTGGGATGAAAGAGGAATAAGCAGAAACAGGGCGCATACACACCAGATTCGTGTCCGCGTTATCTGTAAGATTTTCATGGTCTCGCCTCACTTCTCAAGAGCGTCGCCCCTGATTTGTGAAAAGTTTTCATAAAATTATTATACCCAGCCGGAAGGTATCATGAGTCGCACCAAGTGTCAACTTGCACAACATCCCATCCGCCGCATTAATCTTAATTCTTTTTGCCGATTTAGGCGAGAGGCCTGACGCAAATCCGCTCATCCTTGATTCAGCTCCTTCGAGCGTTTCGTCGCCCTCTCCACCATCTCATTCAATATGTCCCCCAGCCGGTTCTCTTTCAACGCCGACAATCCCGCCTCCGTCGTTCCTCCGGGAGTGGCCACTTTACGCACCAATTCCTCCGCCGAATCGCTCGTTTGACGGAGCACTTCCGCCGCCCCGGCCATCGTCTCCGTCACCAG
>JAFGTC010000084.1 GCA_016934335.1 Candidatus Omnitrophota bacterium
CTCGTATCAGCGCTTCAGGAATACGTCCGCACCGGCCAACTCCCCCCATTCCCCCCGCCTATCACTTCAGCAGTGTGACCTGTTACCTCTTTCTTAAAGCGCAAAGTATGTATTGTATTTCAAAAAAACGTAAATCTTTGACTCACAATAGAATCCGATTATTCAATCACATCTTTGGCTTTGGGAGGCTCAACATGAAAATGGCTGGGATTGGAGGGAGGCGCGTTATATGGAGATTCGTCCGGCTTATTGGAAAAGGAATAGGCGAGGATAGCGCCGATCAGGATGAAAATCCACGTCACAGGCTTCAGCAGATGCAAATGGATCGCAAAATAAAAAAGACTGTCATCTTTCACAAACGGGAAAAATTTCCATTCAGTATACAGACCGACAAATACGGCGAAGATTCCACAAAGGGATTGAACGCTACGAGATTTTCTTCGAAGAAAAAAACGCGCAAATAAGCCCGTAAACACTCCTGGAAGCGCAATGGCGTAGAATCCCTGCGTATACAGCCAGTAAAAAATGAAATAGCCGAACGCCGCTCCGAAAAACGCCCCTACAACGCCGATGCAATCATGAAAAAACACCAGCGAGGAATGATAACTTGGATGAACAATCTCTTTTTCCTCGGTCATTTTGCTTTCTCCCAATCCTGCAAAATGCTTCGATCCATCTTACCATTCCAACGCTTTCTTGCATCTCGCCGTTACATGAATTGCACAAAAAAAAAATTATTTCTCCTCAGGCAGAAGTTCTAAAATCGCCAGAAAAGGAAGATGATCGGACGCGACTTTTTCATCCAAGACGCGCGTTTCGATGACGCGCCAACGATTGTGAGGCCGGAACATTATGTAATCGATCCGCCGATCCGGATTATGGGAGGGCCAGGTCAGCTGATTACGCCGATCGCCGGACGCCGTCCAACATTTCTTCAATTCTTGGATAGTGTTGCTGTCTGGTTCAGCGTTCAAATCACCGGCCAGGATCGACGGCGCATTCACATCAAACGCCAGTTTCTCCGTTCCGAGCCAGCGAACGGCATCCTTACATGCCCATTCGTTGATTAAACGCGCCGAGGGCAGCCGATCCCGCTCGTCCTGATGATAATCGAGATGTGCGCCGTAAAATCGGATGAGAGGATTCTTATATTCAGCATTTTTCAGGTTCAAAATCAATTCGAAAACGACGCGATCCTCCCAGCCGGGCGTGCAAGGCATGTTCTTGACGAAGCGATGCTGCTCTACAAATCGAGACGATCGTACTAAAACCCCGATGCCGTACTGGCCGCCCGCATAAGGGATCGCAGGGAAAAAATGAGCGGTCATGCCGGTCAATCGGCTCAACTCCGCGGCTTCGTCGATTCCCTCCACACGGGTGGTTTTGACGTCCACTTCCTGCAAAGCGACCAAATCAGGAGTTACGGAGTTGATCACATCCGCTATGCGCTCGAGATCCAATTTACCATCGGTTCCCTCTCCGTGATGAATGTTATACGTCAACACGGTTAGACAAGGATTCTCGGCGCAGGCAGTATGCACTGCAAGAAGAATGACGACGCAAAATACTCCACAGACTCTCCGAAATAGGCGATTCATTGCTTCATCCTTTCTATAACAATTTCGCTAATCAACAAAGACTCTCCAGAATTATAAAAACGAAAATCAGTCCCATTGTTCTGGCCGTTTTCAAATCTCGCATCATCGATGGGAATGACGACCGTGCGCCAGGCGCCGCCATCGCTCCTCCTGATGATCATTGGAGAATCCTTGTAAACGCCTCCAAAAGCGGCGGCGCGATCGGTTGAATCGTATTGCAGGCGAACATCGCCGACGCCCTGATCCCACAATGTAATCCGGATCGATAACGGGCCGCTTCCCGAATGATAAAAATCGTCGACGACATCGAAATAGAGATAATACGGAGGCGAGTGCTCCGGCAGACGCCAGCAGGCGCGCCCTGATTGTTCCTCCACCGAGAACGGGCCGTCGTTGACGAAAACCGGCTGCAGTCCCTCGCGCTTATCCGGCGTCGCCCGCACCAGACCGGCGTTTGCATAAGGAGAAGAAAGTTGGTCATACAATTCGGGATGCTCTTCGTATTCGAGCACAAGCTGCATCAAGGTATACAGATCGACCAGCCGCACCGAATCACCGGTTATTTGGTCCAACTCACGGCTGACCTCCGCATACCAGCTCGGGGTTTTGAGAATCGATCGAAAGACGGTGAACTGCGGCGCCGGCTGCCGCAATCGGCCGGCGATCATGCGAGCCGCATCTTTGGCGGATCCGGGTAAATCGCCCCCCATCCGAAGAAACGGCATTCCCTTATGAACGCCCTGCGGCGGGATTTTTTGCGGAATAATACCGCCGGGCGAAAACCGGGCATAAGCGTCCAAACCTTCCTCCGCCAACCCCGGGCCGTTTCCATCGATCACAAAGCCCGTCAGGGAAATATCCCATTGTTGGAAAAATTTCAAGCAGTGACGCTCCCACGCAGCGACGCCGGAAGGCAGATTCGAATGCGACCGGGGTTCGGATAAAAGCGCCGGATTCAAATAGCCCGCCCCCGAATCGCCCGCGGAAAAAAAATCGTTGGCAGTGCGATTTTCTCGCGACCACATCATTCCAAGCGGAAAGCGCACAGCCAGATTGGGATTGAACGCCCAGGTCAGCGGCAGGCTTCCCCGGTTGGGATCGGTCCACATGCGGGGCAGCATCCAATACAGCCAGGCGGCGGAATCATAATCGCCTACATAATGCGCGACATAATGGTAGGGAGCGATGAGCCCCCCGGCGTCGATCAGGCTCTGGCTCTTCAACGATTCCCGATTGGACTTGGGATTTTGAGGAATCGCTTCCGGCAAGGGAAAATGCTGAAAGAACGATGCATTGGCCATCGACGAATACCCCAGCGCGTCGGCGTCCATGTAAGCGTTGAAACAAGAAAGAATCTCGGCGTATTTCCACTCGGTCGGCACGCCCCCATGCTTTCCGCCGGCGCTCCAATCACCGCTGCGATAATCCGTATACTTGAACGCCCACGGCGTAAAGCCGGCGGCGTGGATCATGCCGTCGCCGTTGAACTGTTCATAAACGGCGTGAAGCAGTTTTTTCAACGTGCGCACATCGGTTCCCGGCTTTTGCGCCGGATCGTCGACAGTCGCTTCATCATCCCACACGTTTAGATCGAAGCAGACGCCGCGATTGGCGATGATGAAATCGAGATTGGTCAAAGTATGATTCTGCGGCGAACTGACGCGCCAACATTGCAGCCAGAAAGCGTCGAGATAATACCCCAGCAGTTTAGGGTTGACCTTGCCGGTTTTGATGTACTGATCGATCATCCACAAATAGACATCGCATTTGGCGCTGCCGCTGGATGAAACATCCGTCTGCGGAACAGTTCCCCGCCCCGTGAACATCGACGAGCCGTCTTCATGAAGCAGTCTTTTATTAACGGGTATTTGGAGACTGCTCTCGATGAAGCGCTGATAAACAGACCGGGGATTTTGATCATAACGGATGGAGAGAAGATTTTCGCAGCCGGCGATTGTGGCGGCCGCGTTGGAAGTGGCGGGAACCGCCTCATCCCAGACGACCGCCCCTTGATAATAACCGGCAAAATGTTGCAGCAGCGCATCCAGCTGATCGATCTGGACAAACGTACGCCCGCTCAGCCATCCGCCCGGTTCGGTCATGCGTTCTTTCCAGAAATCGTCGGGAGCGGCGTTGTAACGTATATATAAACGGGGCTGTTCGCGATTCACCAATCCCTGCAGCGAAACAACCAGCAAGGTTTCATCATAAAAGCGGCGTAAATCGACTGGATTTTTGAAATCCAATTTAAATAACGGCGTCATATCGTAATAGACGATCGGCTGTTCTTCCTTGCTCGACGCAAAAAGAGAAAACCCCACGAGGATTGATAGAGCCGCAAATGTTCTCTTGAGGCTATAATTCATAAAGAAGTTCCAACAATGTACCACGCACTTTATCCTTTTCTATCGCAAGAATATATAAAATTTAAAATAGTAATAGGAAAGAATACACCGTTTTGTCATTCTTGAAAACGAGTGCGGATAGAATGAAATCCAGACCCGCTAAACTGAGAAATCATGGAAGCAGTTCTCCTCATCTTGAAATGGAACGATATTTTGAGAATATAAATTGGACAACTGGAAAGAAGGGAAAAACCATGAAATCACCCGTTCTAAATCGCCGTTTCTTTTTGCAGACATCTTCCATAGCCGCCGCGGCAGGCGCTCTATCCCTAACCGCACCGGCGGAATCCCAAGATAAGCCCAACATCATCTGGCTCATCGCCGACGATGTGGGATCCAAAGAAATCGGCTGTTACGGTCATCCCACCATTCGCACTCCCAACATCGACCGGCTGGCGGCAAACGGCGTTCGATTCACCGAGGCTTTTGTCACGGCTTCATCCTGCAGCCCCAGCCGCTGCAGCATGTTCACCGGCAAGTTCCCTCACTCGACCGGCGCGGAAAATCTTCACGATCCCCTCCCCGCCGATCAGGTCATCGTTCCCGAATTGCTGGCGTCCGTGGGCTATTACACCGGCAGTGTGGGTAAGTTTCATATGGGCCCACATGCGGAAAAGAAATTCGACGTCGTGACCGGAAATGTCGGCGATTGGAAGTCATTTCTAGATCGACGCCCGAAAGCGAAACCTTTCTTTTTGAATGTAGGATTTTACGATGCGCATCGAACATTCGACCGCGGCTGCGTCGATCCGCCCTATACGCACGACGACATCGTAGTTCCGCCCTATCTGCCCGACATCCCCGAAGCGCGAGAGGAACTGGCGGGTTTTTACGATGAAATCACACGTATGGACGGCGTCATCGGTGAAATCGTTGACGCCTTGAAGAAAGAAGGAGTGCTCGAAAACACGCTTATTATTTTTTGCGGCGACAACGGCATGCCCTTCCCTCGCGCCAAATCGACGGTCTATGACAGCGGCATTCAAACGCCTCTTATCATTCATTACCCGCGATCCATAAAATCGGGTCAAGTCAACCGCTGCCTGGCCAGTCTGGTCGACGTTGCGCCGACATCGCTCGAGTATGCCGGAGTGAATGTCCCCGAAGCCATGCAGGGATGCAGTTTGGTGCAAGAAATCGCCGATCCCTCTTTACACGGCGCGCCGTATATCTTCGCCGAGAAGAACTGGCATGATCTGGACGATCACAGCCGCGCCGTCCGCGATCACCGCTATAAATACATCCGGAATGCGTTCCCCGAAAAGCCGCTGGAAAATTCAGCGGACAGCTCGGTCGCGCCTCTCTTTCAAAAAATGCGCCAGATGCGCGATGCGGGTACTCTTTCGAAAGAAGCCATGCTGTTGTTCCGTTCGCGCCGTTCGCCCGAAGAACTTTACGACCTGGAAAACGATCCCTGGGAATTTCATAACCTGGTAAACGATCCTGCCTATCAAAACGTCCTCAAACGCATGCGAAGCGCATTAGACAAGTGGATCGACGATACCAAAGACATCCCCCCGTCGAAATCGTATCCCGATGAATTCCATCCCGAAACCGGGGAACGAATTCGTCCGCCGCATCAAAACCAAAAATAATTCGTTATTCACTCAAATTCCGAATCCAATCCATAGACGAGATAATGACAGCCTTTGGATTGGATTTCTTTTTTAAACGAATACTGCGCAAAAAAACGCTTCAATTGTTCATTCTGAGAGAAATAATCGATATATGAAAATTCCTTGATTCCCATCATCCGCTCGCCGGTATCGACGCAATCAACAATGAGGGCGGGAGGATGTTCGGTTAAATCCTCTAACAAATCGCTCATTAATCGCTCCCGGGTGGAAGTTACAGTCGCATCATTTGGATCCAGCGATACTTTTTGAAGATCTTTATACTCCACGCCGGTGAGCGGCCACAAAAAAGGGTAGCGGCCGTTGAATTTCACCGGAGCGTAATTCACCAGCGGATAAGTCGGATTTAAGTAAATGGACAAAACATAGATATACTGATCCTTCGCATGCCGCTCGACATACTCTTTCAATTCAAAAAACGCGCTGTCATGCCAGATGCGCCGAAAACCCAAAGTGAAATCGGAATAGAAGGGGAAAAGGCTGCAAACAAGCAAACCGACCGCCATCACGGCATGAAAAATACTCCTCCGCAAGACGCTTCGATTTAAGCGAAGCAGGAAAATGAAGCCGATAATGAGAAACCAGGCTCGAAAGGGAATGCAATGATAATCCCACCCCTTTTGTTGAATCATAAGGAGAATCAAACTTGCCGTTAAAAATACCCAACAAATTGCATGGAGTTTTTGTAAGGGGGGAGTAATTCTTTTTGTTTTATAGCGATAAAAAAGATAAAAAATCAAATACAAAACCATCACATGGAAGCCGGCTTTGTACAGGATGGCCATCCAATCATTATTATTAACGTTATAAAAATAGCGCGCCATTTGATAGACGGCAAAATAATTCTGTAATTGAAACAAAACAAAAAAGAGATAGTACAATCCATTCGTTATAACAATGAAAACGCTTTCCGTGCGCATCAGGCTGGAAATTTTTTTAGTCGAAATACATACGTAACTTTCCGCGACGATATAAATCAACACAAAAAACGGTTTGAAAGTCAGCCCGATTCCAGCCATGAGCCCAATCCAAACAGTCGTCCAGCGAGAAACGCCGCCTCCCATCATTCGCACGCCGATCAGCAATGCGTAAGGCAGCGTAAAAACAAATAGAAGATGGTCGCGCTGTCCGAAATTATATCCGGGATACAGCATGACTAAATAAAGCAAAAAAAGTGTGAAGAGCGTCCTGGTTTTTTCCTGTTCGAAAAAAAACGGCAGCAGCCGCGTACAGAGATAAACCGAAAAAAGCATCCATCCATACAGGAAACTATAATACGTATTAATGTCGGATAAGCCTATCCATTTCGATAAGAAAACGGGAATCGTGGTGAAATAATAAATCGAGGGAAAATTCACCTCAATGAAATCAACATACATCTGCTTTCCATCCAGCAGACCTTCGGCGACAAACAGAATATATCCGAGATCGGGATGCACGGGATGAAAAGGAAAAACCCAACTTTTTATGAGAATGAAAACAAGAACAGCCGAACCAAGAACAGCAGTCTCTTTTTTTATCATGTTATCGACTCATGAAACCAGCATCTCTTCTTCTCATTCGTTTTGAGGTCGAACAGTCAGCGTCAGTTCAAAAGCATCCTCATCCATCGATCGGCATTGAGCGGAAAACGTTATTTGATTCGACGTCAATCCGCCTTTCCATTCATACTGTTCTTGCGCGCCTTGTTGAGGACTGCCGCTCGTCATTTCCGTGCTGCCTCCTCTTTGGCTGCAGCAGCGCAAATGAAGCGTATAGGGAGAGGAATCATGATCCTTCCCATTTTCCGCCATAAACGCCGAAGCGATTTGCGGCGCCCCTTTTTCGTCGAAATAATAGAACGCGATCGCTTCATGCAGTTGAACCTTTTGCGTAATCACTGTTTTATCTTCCAAGGATAACGGCTGCGCTCCCAGCGATTCAAATATGTCTTTCCATGATATTGGGGAGACATATTCCGGATGGTTTTTTTGAAATTTTTTCAATTCATTCTCGATCGCCGATTTCCTGGAAGGATCGCTTCCATAAATCTGCTCGGCCGCCTGCGCTTCGTGAAGCGCCCGCCGCTGTTTGGTAAAACGCTTCAAAGTTCCATAAAGGTAGGCTTTCTGCAATAAAATTTCAGGACGGCGATCATGGGATTGTTCCAGAGCGTTCAAATAAACGCTCTGCATGTCCGAATCCATCCAAAACCAATCATGCATCATGAGCAAAAAATGCGTCGAGCAGCCGTTTTCGACGATCTCTTTCAATTGGGATTTAATCTCTTCCGGCGGGATTCGCTGCTCGAATTGAATGATATAGTTTTTCAAAGGTTGATCCCAATCACCGGGAGAACCTTTCGGCGCAAAAAGCACGATTCGATTATAATCCTTAGCCAGACGCATGTAGGGATTTTCCTTCTCCCCATAGCGGTCTTGCACACGCCAATCCGTACCCTCGATTTCTTTCTCTAATGCATCGAACGTCTCATGGATATCGTTCCCAAGAGGAATCTCCCAATAAGCGATGCTTTTCGCCAGCGGCAGACGCCCCTCGATCTTAGGCTTGACTCTCCGCATGATTTGCAGAGGCGGTTCGACGAAATCCTTCCGATCCGCAATCAAGTTTTCCAATTCATTCGGGCAGTCAGGATATTTGGGACGGTTGGCTTTCAAAAAATTCTGGATGGCGGCGTTCATCTCTTTGACGATATGAGGGGCCGCCTGTTCATATTTCGCGCTATGTGAATAAATGACGGTGGATTGACTCTGATAAATTATCTCGCAGTCGAGATTGTAACTGACGCGCGGCAAGGAATAGGTTTCATGGTAGCTGTGAATCGAATGATACGGCTCGCTGGATAAAGTCATTTCGAACTCAGAATCCATTTTCAACGTCGGCGGAAGAAAGATCTCGGAATGCTTCGATATATCTAAGGTGATCCAGGAGTCCGGCAGCCTCTGTCCCGGCGCAAATTCTCCTTCATAGGGAATCAAGACAATGCTTTCGATTTCGGGATTTTTTTTCAGACTTTCCACCAGAACCAAGGCGCATTCGCTGACCAAGGGATGATTCGTTTCCAACTGAACTGCCAGATGTTGAAAAGGCATCACGGCATGCGAACCGGCGGAAACGGATGAAGTGGTCGAAGTGTTGAAATGGCTGGTAATCAAACCGGCGTGAAACTTAAGTCGATCCCCCTCCACATCAAAGGGGCTTTTTTCCGTTTTGAATTGTTGATTCTGCCACCCGCTTGGCGTGCGAATCCATCGAGCCGGTTCAAGCGGCGCCGTCCAAAACGATGGAAGCGAAATATAAAAAACAAAGAAAAAGAGACAGGTGCAAAAAAGATGCGTAAATATGGAATGGACTTCTTTCTGCCGGATCAAGATTCCCATCAATAAATACGCAAGCAAAGCAAACGGCGAAAATGTGAGAAACAGCAAAATCCAACAGACTTTAACCAGAGTCGGAGGAAATCCCAGCAGCCGATAAATTTTCTTATTGCGCAGACAATGAATTACGCAAAAGAGCCACAACAAGGCAAAAGCGATGCTTAAACCATATGTCCAATTTATATTGTGCATGATGAATCTCCCTTCATCCATACAACGAAAAACAGGACATCGAGTTTTATTCCTATACCACAGAATCTCCCAAAAGTTTACGCAGCCGCGTTATCGCAGCGCTTCGATATCCTCCTGCGACGCTGGAGAAAAGCGAACGGCGCAGCCTCCTGCCGCTGGAATCGTGACGGAAAAATGGTCTCCGCGCTTCACTGTTTTTCGTTCGATCTTCACGCCTGTTCGACTTGTTTCCACGGAGAGATCATCGCGATAGACACGAGCGGCATAGGTCCGACCGGGCGCCAGAAAATCGAGCGCAATCTCAAAATCGCGCTCAACATCATCCGTCAATACGGCCAGTCGCCACTCTTCCCCGCTTTGCCGCGCCATAACGATAAAATCGCCGATGGCGCCATCGAGCACGCGCGTCTCATCCCAGACGACTGGAAGATTCTCAAACCACTCGATTTCCGGCTCGCCTTGGTACAAATCGGGCGTATCGTACCAGAACACAAACTGGAGCGGACTGTACATCACAATCGAAGCCGCCAGTTGATGCGCATGCGTGTTTTTTATTCGCTTGTTATAATAACAAATCGTATAATCCGCCGCTCCGGCCGCGTAACGAGTAAACGGCAGCGTCGCATTATGCTCGGCCGCCGGCATGTGTTCGTTTCCCCGGATCCCTTCCTGCGTCATGAGATTGGGCAGCGTGCGGCTCAACCCGCTCGGCCGATACGAATCGTGAATATCCACCATCAACTGATTTTTCCCGGCCCATTCGACGGCGTCGTACAGCCACTTCATTTTTTCCTGTGGGCCGACCGCCACGAAGCCAAATTTTATCCCCTTCAATCCCCATTGGCGGTACAGTGGAAACAGTTCTTTCCAATATTTATCCAAAGCGATGCGATTGACATAGACCGTCATGCCAACGCCTTTCTTTTTGGCGTAGTCAATCAAAAACGGCAAATCGAGATCGTCTTTCGGCTTGCGCGGATCCGACTTCGGATCGCGCTCCGGACCATACCATCCGGCGTCGAGGTGCACGTAATCGATCCGATGCTCTGCAGCGAAATCGATATAGTCTTGGCAGCCGCCCGTATTCAATCGGACGCAGCGGATCACCGTCCCCGGTTTGATCCAGGATTCGTCTTCCAAAACGCTGGGCAAATTCAATATCTGCAAAAAATAATTTTGCTCTACGATCTCGCCGGGCCGATCGGCGAACATAACAACTCTCCAAGGCGACTGGAAAGGAAGTTCAACCTCTGCTTCGCCGCCGAGATCAGCGGCCAAGGCATTCGGTAAATCCGCCTCGGGAGAAAGCCACATTCGAGGATAATCGACGACCTGCGCCTCCATCAGGCAGGCATACGGTCCGCCCGGCGCCAACTCGACTGTTAAAGGAGTTTCGCACTTCGGTTGGATCGAAGAAATAGGCGCCTTGAGATATTCCCCCTCTGTCCCGTGCTCTTCCCAGGCCTCAAAATTCTCCACAAATCGAAATTGCGTCTTTTCTCGAACGATCGATATCGATTCAAGATCCGCTTGTTTTGGAACCCTATAACAAAAAGCGACGCCTTCGTTATAGGCGCGAATGACAAGATGCAAGGCGCGATCAGGATCGGTCTTCGAAGCAAATTCGAGATCCATTTCATGATAGACATCGGGAGCCGCGCGTCGTTCGCCATAGAGCAGCGCGATTTCTCCATCCTGCTCGCGGCGCTTCACATCTTGAATCGAGACATTCCGATACAAATTCCCAATTCCCCGAGCATCCACCCCTAAAAGAGAATTTTGAATAACCGGCTTCTCTTTATAAAACAGCGAATAAAAAAGAGATGCCTCGTTTTCCTCTTCCGACAATTCAATTTGAACTTGAATTTGCCCATCCGGCGAGGCTATTTGATGCCCATCCGCAAATCCGCATGCAGAAACTGCAAGTATGGCAAATAAAATTTGGTGCTTATACATTCGTTCTTTCCCCGTTATTTGATGAAAATTCATTTATTACTTTATATCAATACTCTTGGATTATATAAAGACGCATCACTGGAAGAATCTTGACCGCCTCTTCCATTGTAGAATCTATATGGATTCATTTCTGACATCATTGATACAAAATATTTCGCATGTCGGGAAATTGCAGACTATTTATTGTGGTCCGATTTTCAAAATAAACTTGCCAATTCAATCGATTCATGTTAAGAATTATACAAATCAATCATATTTTAGGGAGGAATTTATGAAATGCTTGAGTCTTGTCATCGTATTACTTTCGTTCGCTCTGCTAAGTTGGAGTCAAACCGTGGTCTTCGAGATGGAAGTTGGGACGCCAG
>JAFGTC010000085.1 GCA_016934335.1 Candidatus Omnitrophota bacterium
CCCAAAGCGTGAAAACCGTATCGGGTGGAGACCATCGAGGCTACGATGGCGGAAAAAAAAGTAAAAGGTCGTAAACGCCATATTGGTTTGGATATAGAGGGGCATTTGTTGCATGTCGAAGTGACGGCAGCCAACAAACATGACACAAGAGTGGGCGGCTATACTATCGAGTCGATGAAAATCAAGTATCCGACCATCGAAGCGGTTTCAGCGGATGCAGGATATCGTGGAGACACAGTCGATTATTCGGAAATACTCTTGGATACGCCGGTCCATATATCAACAAGGGTAAAAGACCAATTCGCTATATTGCCGAAACGTTGGATTGTTGAACGTACATTGCTTGGATTAATAATGATCGTCGACTGGCAAAGGATTATGAAATCAATATCAAGCATTCTGAAAATGTGGTTCGTATCTCAATGCTCAAGCGAACTCTCAAACGAGTTGTCTAAATTCATGAAGACAGGTTCTTATTCTCATATGAACGGATTGTTACATCGATCCGCTCATGGTAATACAGACTTACGGATACTGGTACAAAATCGTGGTGGGATTCCGAAGCGCGATTCATGGGATTGTTTACACTTACATACTCATCATGAATCGCCACTGCAATATCTCTCTTATGCAAATCAATACCGATATAATACAAGAATTTTCTCCTTGCTCCTTTTGTATGATGACTGTCTCTACTTTTATGATTGCAAGGAATTTAACTTTTCATTAGCGGTTATAGTATCAGCTACATCATGCCAAATAATCGGAGAAATCAACTTTCATAATGATTCGGGTAGAATTTAATTCTATTCCATATCCTCTATGCATCACGCATTGTCGACGGTTTTTAACTCCGTGAAGGATTTAGATCATTTGTAGCAAATGACATGGCCTTCGTCCGTAGCGACGATGATTCTCCCATCCCGGTCGATTGCTAATCCCCATGAGGCGGGAAGCGCGGGAAGTTCTTTTTGGAAAAGGATTTCACCATCGCTCCGATTCAGGCCGGTCAACATGCTTGAAATACTATTTGTTTTCGCATCGACAACGACTCCCCCCGCTGCAACGAGAGCATTTTGGGCGATTGCCATAGCGACGGTTTCAATGAAGCCCGCTTTTCTCCAGATGGGGACTGCTTTTAATTCAGTTTCGTTTTGCAGCGTCACGCACATAATTTCTTGTTTAACGGCCCAGAAGGAAGGATCCGATTTACTTCCTGCATGCAAAAGATAATTAGCGTAGTATCGGGAAGGAATATATCCACGAGGAGAATACAACATTTGATCGAATACATGGACTTTATTATTGATCAAGTACAGATCTTTGCCGCGAGGCGCTTTTTGCCATTCGTTTTCAAGCGCGTTCAGACACTCTCCCGTGGAAGCGTCATAAATCGCGGGAGACACAGCATTTCCTCCCGCCATATATAACTTACCATCATGCAGCAGCATATGGCCCTGCACGCTGACGCCGGTGAATTTTTCTTCCCCCATAAGACGGCCGGAATGATTATTTTGCCATATTAATTTCCCGGATCTGGCGTCTAACGCATAAATGTGCGTTCCATCGTGACTGACTATCCCCGCGCCGGCATAGATGACTCCATTCTCGACCAAGACGCACGTCGCCGGCCATGTCGATGACAGTTCGCCATAAACAGGAATATTCCGCTCCACAGGGGCGGCTCGGAATCGCCAAAGCCTCTTGCCCCCGGCCGCTTCAAAAGCATAGATCCAACCGTCTGCCGATCCCACATAGAGACGCCCTTCCCAATAACAGGGAGGAAAGAAAACACGTCCTCCTGTAAAGGATTTCCATTGCTGCCGGCCAGTTTGATTGTCGAGAGCGTAAACAATTCCGTCCGAACCACTGAAGAAGGTCAAGCCGGCCGCCGTGATGGGGGCCGTCCTGACGATTCCTGTATGCGGTTGAAACTCCCACGCTTTTCGAATCGAATTATTGATGAAAGCCGTCGTGGATGAAGTTCGTTGATTGTCTTTTCGGTAAGTAAACCAGTCAGCGTCATTCAAAGGGGGCGGCGAAGCTGCGGCAGGTTGTTTTTTTTCGATTTCCAGGCGTTCGTTTTCTTCGGCTGATTGAGAAAAATCGAAAAGACCGGCAGGACTCAGGCAGATTATGCCGACTAAAGAATGATTGCAATCACACATCCAAGGGCCCCAATACAAAAGGCCATTCGCGGGAATCACGCCGTCTTGGCAGGCAGGGCGCATTGCAGGCAGGCGGCAGGCTGTATCATCGCTGACATTCATCCGCAGCGTACCGCCATGTTGATCGCCGCGTGCGAAAACGCTGTCAAATGCGCCAGTCGCACGGGTGCAATTTCCTCTGAGAGAGGGAAGATCGGCGATGATCTCGCCGGTATTTGCATCGAATTTCTTGCTGGGACTGTTGCGGTTCATGGCGTAAACAACATTGTCTCGCAAGACCAGCAGGGAATTCCCATCTTCATACGTCCACAAAATGCGACCGTCATCCATGGATGCGGCGACGAGTTTCGTTCTCTGGGGGCCGGCAAAATACAATGCATTATCTCCGGCGGTGAGATAAATTTGACTGGAATATCCTTTCGTCCATGTTTGAGCTCGGTCATGACGTCCTATGGCATCCATGAGTTCCGAATCGGTTGTTCGCCATACATCGCTTCCATCCCTCGCATTGACGGCCGCAAGATAGTTTTGATGCGAGTACGCATAAATGCGCCCTCCTTTCATGACTAAAGCGCGACTGTCGATCATTTTCTCTTCTTCACGACGCCAAATCACTTTTTTCGTATGGACGTCAATCGCGGCGAGAATATGTCCGAAGCCCCAGGGGTAATCTTCCCCGAACTTATCATAATTTTCGCCCAGGCCCGTCCATGGCCACCCCGCGGTTTCTTTAGTGCCTCGCAACACTTCGTCGATGATGTCAGGCTCGCCCAGAAGCACGTAAAGCACGTCGTTTACTAACGCCATCCACTTCCAGCCCCACAAATCAGATTCGTTTCGTGGAAAAAAGATCTCATCCCGGAGGCGGCCCGTTTCAGCGTCGATCAATTTGCACGATTCATTGTCCGCTAGATAGAGCGTATCCGGCGAGGCGATCATCGTATTTCGATGAATCATGAAGCCAGGCGTAAGGTCCCTCTCCCACAAAATCACGCCATTGAAAGCATTCATAGCCGCTAGTTTATTGAGCATCGCCCATTCGCGCTTTTTAAAGGAGATATGTCCAAAAGCTTTGAACAATCGGCCGTTTGATGCGACGGTGACCTCGGGCATGGGGCCATAATAGGGTTTAGCCAAGAATTGAGTTAGATACGGAGATTTCGCTATACGATCTTCGGATTGCGGATTATTGTCAGGTCCATGGTATGGATGCGTCCATTGATCGACGCCTTCCGGAACCGGCTTGATAGCAACATCATTATTAGTAATTAGTTTTCCTTGGGGATGCAGAACGCGAAAGATTTCTAACTGTTCCTGGTCCGAACATTTTTCTATCACAGCGGCGTCGGCGATATTATCGGCTAGATGAATCTTCTCGGTTCCGCCTTTGCTGATATAAATGCGTGAATTTAATAAGCCTGCGGAATCGATTTTTTGGCGCATTTGAAGAATCTCTTCATCATCAGGAGTTTGAATGAAGATGAGCATCTCGCTGGCTTGAGCTAAATCAATGGCTAGATCCGCCGGATTTTCGCAAAGCAGAACGCATATCCCCCGCTTCGCGCCGATTGTATCTAGAATATCAACGTGCGTCGGAACGGCGCTGGCGGAGAGAAGAATCCCCAACTGTAAAACGCCAATTATAGCAAGCCCGTTCATCCCTCGCAGACGGCAGATGAATTGATTCTTTATTTTCTTCATCATCGAAATCCTCAGATTCCTTTTAGTAGGCACTTCATTAAATTCTAAAAAAAATCTTGTTCTTGTAAATGCCCCTTTCATTTTCTCCATAGAATTCAATCTTTACAAGTTACTTCGCAGAGATTTCAATTTTCCATGAATGTACTCAGAAAAACGAGAAATATCGATGAAATATGAGCCCCTTCCAAGTATCAAAAAAAAACCATATGGCTGAAATCTTATGCCTGTTTATTTACTCTTTGTTCCATCGCCAGCCGATGCACTCTTCGCCGCGTCGAGTATCAGCAAGTTCTGATGATCATATTTTTCCCCAGGCTCTGCTTTATACATACCATATCCTTTCTGGCTCACATGTGCGTTCCAGGCTTTATACCATTGATCTATATAGGGAGCGCCATCGATGACAATATCCGGTTCAAGCCGTTCTTGCCATAACGGCTCCTGCACCCAGCCGCCATAAGGAAACATCCACAGTTGACCGACGGATCCCTATCCCATCGCGCGCTTGAATGCCTGATAAACCAAGTAACCGGTGTTGACGTGATCATGATTATCTGCACCGGTCACATGAGTTATAACGATCTCGGGGCGGTACTCATTCAACAAAGCGGCAACAACATCAACAGCATCGTCGAAGCGCGTCGAGATGCTAACAGCATTACGCCCTGGCGGATTGTATTGTTGGAAAAAGAAATCTCTTATGTATGTCATTTCTCGGGCGACCGGCCAAAAAACAGTTTCCCTGAAATTCAAGAAAATGGGCTTCGCGCCTAAAATCGCGGCTGCGTCAACTGCTTCTTTTGAACGAATTTCCATGGTTTCAAGCGCTCCAGCGGGATAGTCATGCGGAACAGGCTGTTCCTTGAAAACCGATTTACCGGCCGGGAGCGCACGATTCAGAAGACAACCCGCCGTGATATTTGTTACTGTAACATAGATTATCTCATAGCCATCTTACTTATATTTGATCATGGCGGCTCCGCTTCCCAATCCAGGGAGGATAATCAATCTTCTTCGCAATCCTGGTCAGGAGATCAAAGTCAATCCATGCATCTAGGAGCAAATGCCGATGATCATCAGAACCGGCTATAAAACAAAGAGCGACGAATAAAATTCAGGCCGAACATTGGGCGCAGGAAATGATCTATCGCATTACCCATGGGGAAAAAGGAACTCTTCAG
>JAFGTC010000086.1 GCA_016934335.1 Candidatus Omnitrophota bacterium
ATGCGCTTCGATAGAAAGGGAGAAGAATGATGATGATGCGGCGATGCGCGTTTGCTGCGTGCTTACTTGTGTTTGCCGGGATGGCGGCGGGCGAGATCTGTTCATGCGAACTGCCCGATCCGTTTGACGCCGATGCGGAATACGCACAGATCATTCACGTCTCGCCGGGCGGCGACGATGCGCTGGGAACGGGATCGGAGGAGCAGCCTTTTCGCAGCCTCGGCCGGGCGGCGCGAGACGCGAAGTCCGGAAGCGATATTCTTCTGCATGCGGGATCTTACCCGCCCGATTCTAACATCCGCGGCCTGCAGGGAACCGCAAGCCGCCCGATTCGCATCCGTGGTGAATCCAGAGAGAATCCCGCCGTGTTCTCGGGGGGCGGGGTGGGCTTTCAACTGTCCGATCCGCGTTATCTCGTGCTGGAAGATTTGGAAATCGAGGGCGCGTCCGGCAATGGAATCAACATCGACGACGGGGGAAATTACGAAACCCCGGCGGAGCATGTCATCTTGCGGCGCATCACCGTGCATGATATCGGGCCGACCGGCAATCGGGACGGCGTCAAGTTGTCGGGCCTGGATCATTTTCGCGTGGAAGATTGCACGATCCGACGGCCGGGGGATGGGGGATCGGCCATCGATATGGTCGGCTGCCATGACGGGATCCTGGCGCACAATCGGATTCTCGACGGGCAGAGCACGGGGATTCAAGCCAAGGGGGGCAGTGTGCGGCTTTTGATCTACGGCAACCTATTCGATCAGGCGGGGCAGCGCGCCGTCAATATGGGCGGTTCGACGGGGATGCAGTTTTTTCGCCCCTTGGATGCGCCGTATGAAGCCTCTCAGATCGCCGTATGGGCGAATGTGTTTGTGGGGGGAGTCGCTCCCATAGCGTTTGTAGGCTGCGAGAACGGCCTGTTTGCCCAGAACACAATCTATCTGCCGGAGAAATGGGCGGGGCGAATTTTGCAGGAGAACAACGACGGGCAGCTGGTTCAATGCCGCAACAATGTGTATGCGAACAACATCGTCGTTTTTGATGAGCGGGTCGGCGTGACGATCAATATCGGACCGAACACTCAGCCTAGAACATTCGTCTTCGCCAATAATCTTTGGATGCATCAAACCAACGACCGATTTTCCGGCCCGAATCTTCCTGTGCGCGAAGCAGATGGGGTTATCCAGAAAGATCCGCTTTTTGCGGACATCGTGGCCGGCGATTTTACGCTCCGTCCGGAGAGTCCCGCGATCGGGGCGGGAGGGGATCTGGCAAGCATTATAGGATCGCTGGACATTCCGATCCCGGCTGTCGGCGATTATGCAGAGCGGTGCTGGAACCGGCCGCCTTCCATAGGAGCGTGGGAGGGGAATCCGGCGGCGAAACTGCAGGAATGGAAGCGAATGGATTGACGCTGGAAAATAGGTAAAAAAAGAACGCCCCGAATGGAATCTCCATTCGGGATGGCGGGGGGCTTTCGGCGCTTTCTCGAACGCCAGGCAAGGAATGATTCTTATTCGCTGAGAATCACATTATTTTCTTCAAAAAGATTTCGCAGGCGATCATTGAGCGAAACGCTGGTTTTTTCGAAATGCGCCGCGAGTTGCAGCACTTTTTTCAACATCTGCTCTTTGGAAGCGCCTTGTTGAAGATCCTCCACTAAATCAAAGAGATAATCCACCAATAATTGGTGGTTTCCGTTGAGATCTCCCATGTGAGAGAAAGTTTGTGAGTGGATGACGACCGAATCAGGTTTCACGCAATCCGTTTTTCCAAAACCACTGTAAATCTCATTAAGAATACTCTCACGCAAGGTTTGCTTTTTCATGATGCTGCATCCTTTGATGAAAAAATCATTGGCTTTTATATAAATGTATCCTAAGTTGGAAGAATAGGAATCCCTGCAAATCGATTCATCTCATTTTCATTTCATCTTTTGAATGACAGATTGTATCATGACTTGGACGATTGACACAGGAATCGTTACGGGGAAGTCCTATCTCCAAAAGAGACCGTCCTACTATAGAGCGGGAAGGGGGATATGTAAACGAACATCAAAGACTTTTCCTGCTATTCGCGCATCAATAGCAGGTAGGCGGGAAGATTTGGCGGGAGGCGCGCCCCATTTTATTATGGTAAAACAAAGGCAGTATTTTCATTGAAGGAATACCTCCCGCCGGATATCGTGCGATCATTGCCGTTCCGAAAAGATATCGCCGGCGCTCATGGTTCCGTTTGACGGGTCGTACAGAATTTGGCTTTGGTTGTCGGCGCCGTCGGGCCCGAGGCCGTAAAAGATTTTGCGCGCCGGTTGGAAGCGGTAATCCGACCCGGTCTCATGATCGGCGAAGGGATCGACCGGCCGGCGATTCAAATAATCCGGCGCCAGATCGGCGAGGCGGGCGGGGGGATTTCCCGTTTTGATTTCATACAACCGCGAGGCCAGCGTTATTTGGGCGATGTGATATTTGGAAACAGCCGTTTTTTCGCGGACGACGGCATTTTGGATATTGGGGGTGCTTATTCCATAAAATAACTGGTCCACCTGGCGTCTGAATCCAAGAGACCGGGCCAGTTTGATCATCCAGGCCGGGGGCGAGTTATCGTACAGCGAGCCGTCGACCTGTTTGGAGAGGATATGATCCATGTATTGGCGAAAGTAATAGCGGCCTTTCCTTCCGGGCGTCAGATCAATGGATGGATCTTCTTGTTGGAACCGGCTCAGTTCAACGATAAAGTCGATGATGAGTCCTTTTTCGAGCATGGAAAGATTGATGTCTTGGTCCAAGCGATTCATCTCGGACAAGGCGGTTTGCAGAGCGTCCGCATCGGCGCAGGAAGGCGCGTACGTCATCACGGCATGGGAAGCCATGTTTTGCATGGCGATGGCGACCAGGTGGGTGATTAAATAGGAGGCGGGATGACGCTTGGAGAGGCGATGCACCGCCAGGGCGTTCTCGAACGCCTCCCGCCAGCGCCCGGCTTCGGCGGAGGCGTGAGCGCGCAGCAGAAGACATTTCGCGCTGATCTGCATGGTCTGAAAGTTGGGAAGCACGCCGTTTTCATATAACGCCCATGCTCCCATTTCATAATCCGGTCTTGCGCTGAATGGAAGGAGGGCGTCCAGAAACGGTTTGGCGTTTTGCAGGTCGCGGTTGAGTTTTTGCTTTTCTTCGTCGGTCAGCGGTTTGTTTTCTCGAATCGATTCAAACGGATTCAAGTCGAATTGCGAAATTTGATATTTTTCGTAGAGGGCGTCGATGTTTTTGCCGGCTTCAAGAGCGGCCGGTTCGGCGGTTCGATTCTGAAAATACTCGTCAGGCAGATCGACCGGATTGTTGAAAAACTCGTTCATCTGCGCATAGAGTTGAGGACCGAAGGCGTTTCGCAGCCACGTGTTGGCGGCGGTTTTCAATCCCAGATAGGTAATGATCAGAATGATGAAAATAATACCCAAAACATACGCATATCTTTTTCTCATTGTCCCCTCCAAAGACGTGCATCAATAGACGAGCCGTCCCTCTTTCATGTAGGATGACAGTCGTGCGTTTCTTTTTCTAGGTATTGACGAACAGGGGAGAAAGAAGGTTTAGCGGGCGGCATGCAATTCAGTTTAATACTACATTATCTATGCAGGGGAGCGTTAGGATGCATCACATACGATCTTTTTCATTGATTCATGTTTTAACGGTTTTGCCGGCGCTGGTTTTGAGCGCCCCGTTTTCCTGGGCGCAGTTCGACGATTCGGCAGGCGGCGACTGGCGCAATATTCGGAACGGATTCACGATCCCGGATGAGGGGTATTGCGATCAGCCGTACATTGTCGTCACGAAGGACGGACATTGGCTGTGCACGCTGACGACCGGCAAGGGGCGCGAAGGCGAAAAAGGGCAGCATGTCGTCGCCGCCATCAGCGAAGATCAGGGAAAAACCTGGAGCGGCTTGATCGATATCGAGCCGGCGGCGGGGCCGGAAGCGTCCTGGGTCATTCCATTGGCCGCTCCCTCCGGGCGGGTGTACGCCTTTTACGATTACAACGGCGATCGCTTGTCGGACCGGCGCGCCGACATGCTGGGCTGGTATGTCTTCAAGTATTCGGACGATTACGGTCGAACCTGGTCGCAAGAGCGCTATCGCCTGCCCGTAAGGCGCACGGCCTGCGACGAAGACAACGGCCTGCCGGGCGGAATCCAGATCTTCTGGGGAATCGACAAGCCGATTATTCATGACGGATGCGTCTATTTCGCTTTCACGAAACTGGGGAAATATATGTTGGATCTCGGGGAGGGCTGGGTTTTCCGTTCGGACAATCTTCTCCGCGAATCCGATCCGAAGCGCATCAACTGGGAAATGCTGCCCGAAGGACAGCACGGCATTCGCAATCCCCGCTTCGGCTCGATCCAGGAGGAGCACAACATCGTCGCGCTTGATGACGGCTCTCTGTTCTGCATGTATCGGACGGAGACCGGCCATCCCTGCCATTCTTACAGCCGGGATGGCGGACGCAGTTGGAGCGAACCGGAATTTGCATCCTATGCTCCTGGCGGCCGGCTGCTGAAACACAATCGCGCCTGCCCCGCGGTCTGGAAGGCGAAGAATGGTAACTACCTGTTCTGGTTCAATAACCTGGGCGACAAAACATTTGAGAACCGCAATCCGGTTTGGATCAGCGGGGGGATCGAAAAAGACGGCTTCATTCACTGGTCGCAGCCGGAGATTTTGTTTTACGATCCCGATGCGAATATCCGCATCAGCTATCCCGATTTGATTGAAGAGGACGGACGCTATTGGATTTCACAAACCCAGAAATCGATTGCGCGCGTCAGCGAAATCGATCCAACCTTGTTGGAGGGATTGTGGAATCAAGGCCGGGATAAGCGCATCGCCGGCAAGGGGCTTGTCTACGATTCCAAAAAGGAGAAACGCGCCGGCGGATCGATTCGCATGCCGAGGCTTCCCGATTTGCGGGAGGGCGGCGGCTTCAGCGTCGAGTTTTGGATGGAACTCCAATCGGCGCATGCCGGCCAGGTTCTCTTCGATTCGCGGGACGAAAACGGGAAGGGGATTCTCATTCGAACAAGCGGGAACAAGGCAGTGGAGGCTGTTCTGAACGACGGAGATTATTCGTTTGCATGGCAGAGCGACGCGCATGTTTTACAGGAGGGAAAGCGATGCCATGCAGTGATCGTTGTCGACGGCGGGCCGAAGATCATGTCGATGATCGTAGACGGCGTTTTATGCGACGGAGGGCAAGAGCGCGTCAAAGGGTGGGAGAGATTTCCCGCCGGCATGGGCGGCTTGAATGGGGCGGTTCAAGCCGTCGTCGCACCTGATTTGCCGGGCGCAGTCAAGCGGCTGCGCATCTATGACCGGCATCTGCGCACCTCGGAGGCGATTAGCCATTTTCACGCGGGATTGGAGTGAATGAATGGCGGGCTGCGCTTCGCTTCGAGGCCGCCCTGCCCGGCTCTATCGAACCGTTAAAGCGATTTCGGCGAACACTCGCGCCGTATCCGCCAGGGATCGCACAACCAGGTATTCATCGCATCCGTGAATGCCGTCGCCTTCCACGCCGTAGCCGATGGTCGGGCATTTCGCGTGATTGACAAAAAAGTGCATGTCGGTAAATGCGCCGAATACGCTCAGTTTCCCCTCTTTCCCCGTCACTCTCCGGACGGCGCGCCGGGCCGTTTTACAAATCATCTCGTCGGGATCGGTGATGGCGGCGTCCAATCCCATCAGGAGATTCATTTTGGCTTTCAGGTTTTTATCTTCCTGCATGGCGGTTTGGATGATCTCGCGAAAATCGGATTTAACTTGCTTGACGCTTTCTTCGGGAATAAGGCGGCGATCGATGGTGAAATGAAAATCGTCGGGAATGGTGTTGACTTTGGCGCCGCCGCCCGAAACGCCTCCAAGCGTCATGGATGGCCGGCGGGCGGATTCGCGATCCATGGAATGGCGGGTTTCTCTTTGCCGGTCTTTCTTGTGGCGCTCCAAAAAGCGATTCACCAGCATATTTCCCTTTTCAAATGCATTGACTCCCACTTCCGGATTCGATCCATGCGCAGAGACGCCTTGGATGAGTACATCCGCCCATAACACGCCGCGATGGCCGCTCATGATAATCTCGCCGGCGCCTCCCTCGCAAATGACGGCCGCGTCGGGCTTCACCAGGCCTTCTTTGACAAGATAGCCGGCGCCGCAATGCCCGCCGATTTCTTCATCGCACGTGAATGAAACTTCGATATTCCAGGGCGGCGCCGCGCTGCATTGCTTCAAGGCTTTCAGCGCAAAGATGCACGACGTTATGCAGCCTTTCATGTCGGATGTTCCTCTTCCATAAAGACGGTCGCGTTTGACGACCGGTTGAAATGGATCCGTTTTCCAATTGGGAGAGACGGGAACCACATCGAAATGGCTGTTAAAATGCAGTGTTTGATCCGCGCCGGCGTCCCACCGGGCAAGCACGTTGAAGCGCGGATAATCCCAGGATTCGCGAGGAGTGTATTTTTGAACATACTCCTCCGGGACGGGCAGTACGCGAACCGGGACGCCCATGTCGTCCATTTGCTGCGCCAGAAAGTCAGCCTGCTCTCTGAACTGCCTTCCCGGTGGATTTTCGGTTGGAATCGCGCAGAGTCGCTGCGTCAGTTGAACCATCTCATCCCGTTGATGGCGAAGATACGTTTGAATCGATTTGAAGAGGGCTTCCTGCGTCATGGATTTTCTCGTTTTTGTACGATTTGATCAAAAAATATTCGGTGAATATTTTATCGAACGTCTTCCTTGATTCAGAGTCTTCCACGCGTCCAAAATGATCGGAGAAAAGATCTTCTGGAATCGGGCTTCAACGGCCTCGGCGACAGCAGCCAGCGCCGGGGATGCATAGCGAGAAGAAGAATGACAAAAGAAAGCATCGAACCGCCGATGGATATGGAAATAAAAAACAGCCGGGGAAGATAATCAAACGAGACGTCGTGCTCCCCCGCCGTAATCGGAACCGCCATGAACGCATGATTGGCCCGGAAGACAGGCGCCGGCTTCCCATCGATTTTCGCCGACCAGTTGGGAGAATAGTTTTCTGTGACGACCAGCATGCCGTCGAATTGAGATCTTGTATGAATGGCGATGTGATCGGAGTCGGGGCGCGTATAGCGGACGATTTGCTGCTCCTGCGAATCCGTCTGAATCGGGGACGATTCAAAGGGAACCTCGTCATCGATGGAGAAGAAGACCGGGATCTCTTCCCCCGGTTGATAGGATTCAAACGCATCGATCATTTCCTCTATACGCCCGCATCGCATGATCCGGCGGCTGAGGTAGGCGGGAGCGAAAGCGCCGGGATTCGCATAAACCGGCAGTTCGGCGGACGCGCCCAGCAACTCCAGCCCGTGCAATTCCGGGGTCTGGATGTCGATCTCCATGATGGCCATGCGTCCTGCCGGAAAAAGGAACTCCACGGCCGCCCGATCGATCAGCGATGGTCGATCCAAACGAAATTCCGCTTGATACTGCTGCACGGACAAATAGCCGAAGCGCGAGGGAATCGGGAACCAGCGAAAAACCTTGGCGGGCGTGTGTTGGGCGGAGTAATCCGGGTAATTCATGATGTAGTTGGCGATCTCCACGCCGGTTCTCACAGGGAAGGTTTGGACAGTCCGGGTTCCATTCATAACCGCGACTTTGGCGACAAGAGCGCCTTGCGGGATTCTGGACGCTCCGGCCAGCAGCCAGCGGAAGGAGATGGACTCGATGACTTTCGGCTGCTTGAACGGGCTCTCGATTCCCCCCGGTTGATCGATTTCAACGGTTTTCCCCGTGTAGAGAATTTCTTGATTGGGCAGGCCGATAACCGTGGAAACTCCCAGAAGATTCAGCAGGCCTTTGGGAAGCGTCTCAAGCCGGATTGTCCGCGTGCGGTCCGTGGCGCGGGATTGGCCGGCCCACGTTCGAACCAGCTCGCCGTATCGTTTGGGAAACAAAGGATCGTATCCCTGTATTTCCGAAATGCGATACGCTTCGGGCAGGCGCTGCATGGCGGCGGGGCGCAGAAATTCCATGCGCACGTCGCTTCCTGTATCGATCATGGGAACGAAACTGCAGATTCGCTCGCCCGGGTTTTGAAGAGACTTCTTCGCTAGACGAACAGTTCGAGGGAGATCGAAATAGTCGGAGGAAACAGTCTGCAGGAAGAGACGGGGGGAATAAAGAGCGGACTGAGCGCCTGCCATGACGAATAAAAGAACGAGTATCAGCGTTCTTTTCACCTTGGGTTCGGAAAGCAGAAAGACAATGCCCGCCGTCATCCCCAGCCAGAATGCGTTATGAAAAAACGACCACATGCCGTCTGAAATAGAATCCGGCTGAAACGTGCTGGTCATGGTGGATTGGATCAGCGACAGCCATGCATTGGGATGCATCAACCCCGTCACGATCACGAACGCAAAAAGAATCCCCGATAAAGCGGCCAGAGAGAGGCGGGAAAACAGCGCATGGTCTTTTCGATCAAGATAAAATTGCAGTCCAAAGGCGGAAAAAATAGGCAGCGCTATGGCCGCCGCCATCAAAGAGCGGTTGGGCAGATTCAGCGTCTTCCATCCGGGAAGATAGTGGTACAGAAAAGGGTATAGTCGGCCTTCCTCGCCAAGCGTGCATAAGATCGCGAAAAGTAAAATCAAAGCCAGCGCGATCCGCAGGCGCCGTTGGATCATCATGAATCCCGCGGGGATGAAAAACAGCGTCGTCGCGCCGATATAGCACGTCCCTTCCCATGGATCGCAGCGCGATATTTCCGGCTGCGACAATCCCCCCAAAAAAACTTTCCATAGATTCATCCAGTCAATCGAGCCTTCCATGGCTTTGGAAAGCGTTAAGGCTTCGCGCCCCGATTCCGGCAGATGCAGCAACGCCGGCAGCCACATGCCGATCGTAAGAACAGCGGAAGATAGAGCGATGGTAAGAAAAATGGAAAGGGTCGAAAAAATGGGGCGCTCTCTCAGCAGAATATAGGCGGCCGCCGTCAGGAAAAGCATCATCATTGTATAAACGACGACATGAGGTACCCCGGCAAGAATCGTCATCCCCAAAAACAGTGCGCAGGCCATTCGGGGCGTCCATTGGCCCGATTCGAGGCTCAACAGGAAGAAATAAAAGATTCCCGGCGTCCAACTGACGCCTTCGAGCAGGCCCAGATTGGTGATTTTACAGCGCCAGAATGTGCTCAACAGAAACGCCAGCGCCCCGAAAAAAGAGGCTTCGCATGATAATCGCAGGCCGCGCAGCAGATAATACATCAGCCCCGCGCCGAGAAAGAGATGGCCGATCAGCAGCAGGGAAAATCCCAGACCGGTCGGCAGAAACTGAAACAGAAGATTGGGCGAATAAAGCAATTGAGACTGCGGATTCGCATCCCGGGGAAATCCGCAGAATAAATAGGGATCCCAAAAGCCTGCTTGAGGATCGCTGTGCATAGCGCGCAAAGGATAGAAAAAAAGAAGCGAATCTTCGTCAAGCGGAATATGGCGGGCGAAAAATATCGCGGGATGAAACAAAATAACCGTCGCGGCGAGTACGATCAAATAGAGGGCGTCGCGCTTTTTCGGGGTTGGGATCTGACAGAGGCGGTTTGAATCCATGCGATCTTGTCTCTATGATTCAATCAGGTGTGAATTAAGTACACAGACCTTAGCAAAACTTAGGGTTCTTGTCATCCTTTCAGCGTTGGAATGGCTTGGTTGCGCTGAGCAGGGATGATAGAGTGAATGTCGGAAGACGATCGGTTCGTCCGGGATCGATCTGAATTCCCTTCCATTGAAGTTGAGGAGCGTCGATGAAGAAAAAAGGTGCGCCCAAAGGACCGTTTTGGAAATTCGTCTGCGTAGACGTCATCGTTATATTCGGCGCGCTTGCGCTTGCTTTTCTAATTAAATTTCAGGAGCTTCGGTATGAAAATCTCAGCGTCTACGTTACGCTGATGATCCCCATCGTTCTGGTTCGAATTGCCGCCCTGTTCATATTTCGCCTGTACGACTTCAGCCGGCCCCGCACCCAATTCGATATTATATACTTTACTTTCTGGGCGTCCGTGCTGGCTCATAGCGTTGAATTTTTGGGAATGTTGTACGTCAGCAGTTTCGCAATCCCGACGCCGGCCGCCCCCTTGGGAACTCTTGACAGCCTCGTGCGCGAATCGTCGGCGCCGATCCATCAAGTCTCGCGCTCTATCCTCCTGCTGAATTTTCTGCTGAGCTGGTGGCTGGCCTGCGGCTGGCGCATTCAGTATCTGCGCCGCCGGCGGCGCTGGGCCTATGACCGGTCGCGCATCTTGATCGTAGGCGCGGGGGCGCTGGGGGAAAGCGTTCAAAAAGATATCGCCCAATATTCCAAATTAGGCCATGAAGTCATCGGATTGATCGACGACGACATCGAAAGCCCCGCGCCCCGGACGCCCGTTTTGGGCGGCATGCAGGA
>JAFGTC010000087.1 GCA_016934335.1 Candidatus Omnitrophota bacterium
CCGTCCGGGAGGGAGGAACGCTGGTCAACGCACAAGGCGATCTATCCGAGGAAGGAACGTTCGGCAAAGATTCGCCCTGGTGCGATTATTCGGGAGCGCGCGACGGCGCGACCGAGGGCCTGGCTATTCTTTCTTCGCCCAAGAATCCCTGGCATCCCCCCAAGTGGTTCACGCGCGACTACGGCTTCTTCTCGCCGACCCCTATGTACTGGCCCGAAAACGACCAGCATGAATTCGCCAAAGAAGAAACGTTCACTCTCCAATACCGCGTCATCGTCCACGCCGGCAACGCCAAAACCGCCGACATCCAAGGGATGTACGAAAAATGGGCCGCTGAATAAAGGAAGCAAAAGAGCGAAATAAACAGGGCGTCACTCATACCCTGTTTGTGTTGAAAAAAAGATCCCGATGGAAACTCATTCCATCGGGATCTTTTCGTTTTTTTTATGTTTTACTTTCGTTTCCCCGCAATCTCCCACTTTCCGGTGGTGGAAACGATCTTGAATTTTGTCTCTTTTAAGTATGGGCGGATTTCTTCCATCATTTTTTCAAATTCTTTCTGCTCCTTGACCCAATCACGAGGTTTTGTTTTCTTGTCCTTTTTCATGGGATTATTCCTTCCCAAAAAATGAATCTATATTCGCCTTTCAAAAACTGACCATATCATTATACATCTATTCTATTACATACACCTATCGTTTGTATACTCTACAAAGAACATTTTTACTGAAAATTTTTATCCCACCCATTTTGAGAGAAAATGCGGATATATTCGTCTGTACTTTGTCCAATACCCAACGCTTCTCTCTCGCACTTGATCCCGCTCCGCCTCGCCGAAATAATACGGAATAGATCTGTTTCAGTCATGAATCGAATAAAGAAGCCCTATCTTGAAAACGCGCTCCCACAAAATCATCGTCATCATTCTCGCGGCGTTTCTGCTCATTGTCGCCGGCGAGCAGGTTTGGAAATATCGGGTGTTTCGCAGCCGCATCGGTTCGTACGCCTACTCGCTGTCCTATGCGCTGCGCACCATCGGCCGCGAGGGGCAATACATCGGCCGCATCGCCGACGTCCGCTGGAACGCAATGCCGGTCGTGGAGGGGGATATCAAAGGATGGCAGCCGCGCTACCTCATCGCGCGCGAAACGTTGCCCGGCGCCACCGAAGAACGCTGGCTGTGCGCCTATCTGATCGAAAGCGCCGCAACGCCGCCCGCCAGGTTCAAGCCCAGCCCCTTCCCCCCCATTCACATGGACAAAAATGTAGCCCCTTAGACGCCGCCCGCACCGGTCTGCGCCGCCCGCTTCGCGTCGATCGCACGCCAGACGATCAAGCCGATATAGAGTCCGATGAAATTCAGAAAGATGTCATTGATATCCAACACGCGGTTGGGAAAAAGAGCCTGCACCCATTCGTCGGCGATGCAGGCGGCCGCGCTGCATCCGATCGCCGGCAGCGGCTGCCGCGGAAAAGCGGCGCTGAACAGCAGGGTACAAATCGCGAATTGGGGAATGTGAATCAATTCCGTCGTCAGCAGAAGCGTACGCGAAATCACCCACATCGACGCCGCTCCGCCCAAGACGACAAACAGCCACTCATGCCAGGCGGGAAGGCGAATCCGAAATCGCGAACCGACAAATCCCGCCGCCCCCAACAGGATCAGTATCAGAATAGGGATGAAGATGCGATTGAACGTCGCCCAGCCGTTCTTCCCGATGTACTCGGCGATGCTTGTACTGACCAGGGATACGCAGGTAAATCCGAAAAGGCAATAAAAAAGAGCCAGGCAGAAAAAAACAATTTCGTTACGATTCACGGAAGGGCCTCGAATTACGCCGTATTCTCTTTAGTTGTCATTCACTTCACGACTCCTCCTCCCGCCGAAAACGGGAGTCGGCGGGCTTATTCCCAAGGCGAAGGCACATTCACTTCGCGCAGAAAGGCGGCGGCGTTCTCCGGCGGCGTGCATTCCACATGCGTGCCGGTGCGCGCGTACCAATCCACGAAGCCGGGCGGATACGGAAGAAACTCGATGTGCCAATGATAATACGAGCTGTGCGGCGAATGGATGTGCATTCGCTTCGAGGGAACCGGAGCGGTATGCAGGACCATCAGCACGCGCCATCCGGGGATGGCCGCCTCCAGGCGGGCCGCCGCATCCCGAATCGCCGCCGCCAGCGCCGGCAGGCGCTCCCCGGGCTCGTCGTGAAATTCCGCCGAATGCTTCTTGGGGAACAGGTGAATCTCGAACGGATAGCGCGACGCGAAGGGGCAATAAGCGATATAATCGTCTCCCTCCATAACCAGGCGCGATTCGTCGTGCATTTCCTGACGGATCATATCGCAGAACAAACAGCGCTCTTTGTATTTGAAATGCGCCCAGGCCGAATCCATCTCATTCGACAAGCCCAGCGGCACGATCGAACTGGCGATCAGCTGCGAGTGCGGATGCGAAGCGACGCCGTTTCCTTGACATGTCCATTCCCGCAAAAACGAAAAACTCTTCAAGCGGCCGTCCTTGCGCAAATCGCGGATCCGCTCCTGCACCGCCCGCAAAGTAAGCGCGTATTGGTATGGAGTGAGCGTTAAAATCGAATCGCGGGCGTTGGGGCTCTCCACAATGATCTCATGCGCGCCGACGCCCCGCATCATATCGTACAGGCCGCGCCCCTGCCGGTCTTCCTGCCCCTCTACGCGATACATGGCGAAGCGATTGGCGATGACCCGCACTTGATGCTCGCTGCCGTCGGGCAGGGCGCTCTTCACGCTCCACACCATATGCACGCCCGGCGCTTCCGAATCGTCCAGCGCATTAGGCGAATCCGCCGGCCGGTCTTCCGGAGAGATCGATAACAACTGCTCCCTCTCCGGCTGAAAGGGCAGCAAAACCCAGCCGCCGTGATGAGGATCGCGCCGCAATTGAGTACTGTTTTCATCCATGGGCTGCATCCTGTTCCAATAATAAACTCATCGATTCCAGTTTACATGAATCCTGCCGCGAAGCCATCCGCCAAACCGGCGAAATGGATCGCCGCTTTTGATTATAGGAAAAAACCGCTCGTTCGCGAAGCAGTAGCGCCCTCCTCAGGAAAAGAGGACGGGGCCGACCATCGCCCGCCCCGTCCGCGTGATTCATGAAATCAACATAGTGGAAAACCGCGATTACAAATCGCCGCCTTCCTTTTTCTCGTCATCGTCGTCCATCGAGAACGACGACAATAAATCGTCCTCTTTCTTACTGTCATCCCCGAAATTCAAGGAAGACGCCGCAGAAGAGGCCTTCGATGTTTTCATCCGCCGGCGCGATCCACCCGTAGGCAGCAATTTCAGCAGGAGGCGCAGAACGACAAGCAGGATGATCACCAGCACTGCGACGACGCTGTAAAAGATGTACGGATTCGTGCGCACCCAAATGCGCAAATCCACCGTGGCCGGCGTCGGATCGATGTTGCCCGCCGCATCGATGGAGCGCACTTGCACGACATACCCCAGCGAATAAAAGGAAAGCGGCTTGGGAAACGGCCAGGTCGACGCCACGTCGTCCAGATCGATCCAAGCGCCGTCGTCGATTTTATACTGCACCTGGCGGGGCGCCGTCGTCGTGCTGCCGTCCGGCAAGGGCGGATCGGTCATATTCAGCGCCAGCTTGGGGAAGCTTCCGATGTATTCTTTGGTAAACGCCGCCGTCGTCTCGGGCGGCGTGCGATCGATCAGCCACTGGGCGGATGCTTTCGGCGTTTCGTCGCCGGACGCGTCGCGCCCCCAGATCTCGATCTGATGGCGGCCTTCCTCCAGCTCTTTCAACTCGAGAGTCTCCTGGTTGTTCAATTCCTGAATCTCGCCCCGGTTCAAACGGTAAAAATAGCTCAAACGGACGGGATTGCCTTTGTCGTCGATCGCCTTCCAATCAAAGGAGATAGTCTCGCCGTTCGTGCTCAGAGCGGGGCTTGCGCCGATGATCAGCTCCATTCCCACTTCCACGGAGACGATGCACTGCGCGGGCGTCGAATCGATGTTGCCGCGCGAATCCCTCATCCGCACGCGCAGAACGTGCTGCCCGTTAGACAGATTGTTGAAAGTGTGCTTCGATCCTTTGGCGAAGGGCGTCCATTCGCCGTCGTCGGCCTGCGCCGAATACTCCAACTGCTCCGGCCCGTCGCTGTTGTCCTCGCCGGTAAAGCCGATCTCCACCGATCGTTTGTTCAAAACGACGCTGGGCGGCGGAGCCTGGGTGATGCGCGTTTCGGGCGCGGATTTGTACGTATTGAAGGCGAATTCCGCCGGGGTTTTCTGAATGTTGCCCGCCACGTCTTCGGCGCGCACTTTGAACACATAATCCCCGTCCGGCGGCGTTTTAACGGTAGCTTTCACCTCGGCCTGCGGCGCGGACCAGGTCGTCCCGCCGTCGACGCTGTAGGCATAAACCAGCCGGCTGGAATCGGAAATGTTATCGTCGCCCTCCCAGAAAAACGTTTCGGAGCGATCAGTCAAAGCGGGATCGACGGGCCGGGTGATCTTCGAGGAAGGCGGAATGGCGTCGGTGCGGATGTAGGTAATCCAACTTTTCGCCTCTTCGCCGGCCTCCCACACGACGTGAAATACATCGTCGTCATACCCAAGCCGCGGCAGGTAGCGCACATACTGCTCGGGCGACAGCGAAGTGAAATTGTTGATGTCGTCGCCGCTCACAAATTTCACGGGTATCAATTTGCCGAAGGTCCGGTTGATCCAAACTGCGTTCCGCTTCCCATCGACGATCTCCACATCCATCATCACCCGCGGATCGAAGTATTCCTGTCCTTTAAAATATTTGGACCAATTCTGGCCGCCGTCTTTGGATTCATAGGTGCGAATTTCCGTATTTTGATTGGCCGTGATGAAGATCGAACCGTCCAGCGGCCCGTAGATTGTGAAAATATAGGGAATGCTCTGCCCGCGCAGCACGTCGACGTTGTTCGGGGTGGAAAAGGATTCCGAGGCGAAGTTGAAGGTGCGCACGTAAATCGTCGAGCGAATCCGCGTCATGCGGTCTTCCAGCGAACCCTCCCGGATTCGCGTGCCGAACAGTTCGTCCACCGACTCCGGCTTGAAATCCGGCTGCGCGACGGTGGAGATGCTGCCCAGGGTTTGCGCCAGAGGCGTCTCCAGCCACAGCAGAACGATTTGACCGTTGTATTCCAGAAAGCGCGGAGAAAACGTGTCTTCCTGCGTCTGGGTGATTCGCTTGGCGGCGGAAAAGGTCTTCCCTCCGTCGCTGCTGAGCGAAGAGAACAATTGAAACGCGGAGAATCCCTTCACATCCACCACCGCCGGAAAAACCACTACGATCTTCTCGCCGCGCACGGCGATGGAAGGCGCGTTGGTCACCCGCAGATTGGGGGCGATGTCCACCGGAGCGCTCCAGGACTTGCCCCGGTCGCTCGATCGAACCAACTTGATGTTTCCCTGACGATAGACCACATAGATGTTGTCGCCCTCCGCGGCCACATCCGGCATGGTCAGCCTGTCATCCATGGTGGAGGCTTGGACGACCGATTTCTGTTCGCACCAGCCCCGCGCCTGCGCTCCTGCATCCTGCACTACGATCCCCGGCAACGCCGTTATGAAAATGGGGAGCATACAACTGATGAATTTTCGTCGATAATTCATTCAAATGACTCCAATTTAATATTGAATTGGCACTGGTTATGCCGAATTCTTCCGATACTTCTCCCAATTTTATTTCATAATACTTTGTGTTGGGAGGAAACGGTATGGCTATGAAAAGGTACGGAATTGAGAATAGTACAAAACCGCCGAACCGTCATCCGTAGGGCGAAGATTGAAAGAAGGGCGATCCCGCCGCCTGATCTCCAGACGCGCGCCAATCCCACAAAATCCAAAGATCAGCCTTTACAAAAACAATAAATGCTGATATAGGAGTAAAGCAGCATGTCTAGACCGAATCAATTAAAGGATTGGGCTTAGATGCCGAACCATGCGATAGGTATGCAAATTTAAAGGAAGCAGTTGATTGCATGATTGACGATTGCGGTTTTGATCTTCAGGAAGAAGGCGAACATCCATTGTTTGAGGATTTAGACCATGACTTATGAAAGGATTGAAAAAGATTTTCGTGATAAGGTTTGTTCTAAAATCCGCCTGTCATCTGAAGGCGTGGAGCGATTCCGCGTTTTTACTCCTTTTCTTTTTGAAGACGGCGATCACCTTTCCATTGTTTTGAAAAGGGAAAATTCACAATGGATATTGTCGGATGAAGGGCATACCTATATGCATTTAACTTACGATATTGATGAAAAAGATTTTCAAAAAGGCGCTCGCCAGAAAATCATTTCCAATGCATTATCTGTTTTCAACGTAGATGATCGAAATGGCGAACTCATTTTAAAAATAAAAGACGACCGTTACGGAGATGCTTTATATTCTTTCACTCAAGCATTGATGAAAATTACAGATATCTCTTACTTAACCCGCGAGCGTGTTAGATCGACATTTTTAGAAGATTTTCGAGCCCTTCTAACGGAAGCCATCCCAGAAGAACGTCGCGCTTTCGATTGGATTAATGCAGATCATGATCCGCAAGGAATGTACTCTGTAGATTGCCGTATTAACGGAATGCGCCGCCCTATGTTTGTTTTTGCCTTGCCGAACGATGATCGCACCCGTGATGCGACTATCTCAATGCACCAATTTGAAAAATGGAATATTCCTTTCAAATCGACGGCTGTTTTTGAAGATCAAGAGTGTATTAACCGAAAAGTCCTGGCTCGCTTTAGCGACATTTGCGAGAAACAGTTTTCCAGTTTAGAAGCCAACCGTGAGCGCATTGTTCGTTATTTAAAAGACTCAATGGAATCAGACGAATAAATCCATCATCTCGGCAGAACATTCTATTTGCAATTCCACCATGCGGGTACTACAATAAGTTGTATAAGTTTTCTCCCAACCTCAAACTCGCGGGGGGGAGGAGGTGATCGCGGGCCGGTTTTTTAGCCGGCTCGAGGAAAGTCCGGACTCCATAGAGCAGGACGCTGGATAACATCCAGGAGGGGCGACCCTACGGAAAGTGCCGCAGAAAAGATACCGCCCGCCCCACACGGCGGGTAAGGGTGAAATGGTGGGGTAAGAGCCCACCGCGGCTCCGGGCGACCGGGCCGGCATGGCAAACCCCGTCCGGAGCAATGCCAAGTAGGAGAGGGAGGCGCGGCTCGCGCCGCAGCGCCTTCGGGCGGCGAACTCTCGGGTGGGCAGCTTGAGGCTCTTGGCAACAAGACGCCCAGATAAATGATCACCCTCGACAGAATCCGGCTTACACCTCCCCCCCGATTTTGTTTTTTTGTCGTAAAAACAGGTGCAGAACTATTCCTTCGGATTCATGCGAATCTTTTTTCCGAAAACTTTTCTTTGTTGACGGCCAACTGCTTGGGTGTTATCATACAGACAATCAGTTTGTTTGAGGGAAAAATGCTTCCTTTTCAAGTCGACTCCCATTCCGGCGTTCCGGTATACAGGCAAATTATGGATCAGATCAAGTATTACGTCTCGTCCGGCGTCATGTTTCCCGAGTGCAAGCTTCCCTCCATCCGCGAATTGGCACAATTTCTGACGGTCAATCCCAGCACTATCATCAAAGCTTACAAGGAGTTAGAGCACGAAGGAGTCATTGAATCGCTGAAGGGCAAAGGCTTCTTTGTGTCTGAATCCGCTCCAAAAATGACCGATGATGAGCGGCGAGAAGCCCTTCGCCGCATGGCTCGCCGGATGCTGAGCGAAGCGCATCAAATGGGCGCATCCGAAATCGATGTTCTACAGGCGTTGGACGAAGAGCGTCTGGCTATCAATCCAAATTCGGACTTGATCGTATCCCTGGTTTTGCGAGGTATACGCCGTGATCGATAATATGATAGAAACGAGACGCTTATGCATGGCGTCTCTTCTCGGTTCCCGCCTCTGGGGAGAAAGAGAGAACTGAATCAAACCGTTAGCCGGCTCTGCGAATTGAAGCGTCACCTTTCATTGGTATGTATGGAAAGAGTGATTTCAGGGGGTTGATTTCCAAAATCAGGGGATTTTTGAAATTTTAATAGGGGGCAAGAAGCGGGCGTGGTTTGTAGTTTATGATTGTTTTAGGAGAAAATGAAACATGCAGAAGTGGATTTATGATGAATTCAAGCATTGCGGCGTCGATTACTCTCAGATTCAACAGGCTGAAAAATATGACGATCGGCATCGAAAGTTTCGCGATTTTGAAAAGGAATTCAAAGGGATGATCGACTTTCTTGAACTCCAGGATGCGAGCGATATGACGCTGATCGATCTGGGGTGCGGTACGGGCGCCGCAACCATTTTCGCGGCGGACTGCTTTAAGGCGGTTTACGCCGTCGACGTCTCAGACGTCATGATCGAGCAGGCAAAGAAAAAACTCGGCCCAGCGGATCGCAATGTTCATTTCGTGAACGCCGGCTTCTTGAGTTATAACCATAAGGGCGAACAGGCCGATATAGTCATGAGCAAGGCGGCGTTTCACCATTTGCCGGATTTCTGGAAGCAGATTGCGCTATTACGAATGAACAAGATGCTTAAGTTGGGCGGATTGTTATACATTCATGACGTTGTTTTTCATTTTGTACCGCAGGAATACGCCGATAGGATTGAGGCATGGATATCCGGATTGGGAGAATCAGCAGGTGAAGCGTTCATCCGGGAGATCGAAACACATATCCGGGATGAGTTCAGCACGTTTCACTGGATCCTGGCGGGAATGATTGAAAGGGCTGGATTCGCTATTGAAAAGCACAAGTCGGACGATGCCTTTCTAGCCGAATATGCATGCCGGAAAATTAGAGAATTTGATCATTACGAGACGGAATGAGGAATGGAGCGGCAAATGGATCTGCCGGACTGCTATTCACTTTGAGTTTTATCAAGTTCTGCCGCAATTCATCAAGATTTCAAAAACAATTCTACTACCGATATGATTTGAAAGAATGCCGGGGAGATTTCGCAATAAACCATTTTGTAATCTACTCTTGACAGAGGAGGGGGATGTGTGCTGACATAGGTGCGGTCAAGCGTTTGTTTTTTTGTTGTATCGTATTAGTTTTAAAAACCAAGTTAGAAGGAGAGAATATGATGAAAGGGAAATGGGTTTTGTTTGTCGTCATGGCTGCGCTGGTTTCTATTCCGGTATTCGCGCAGGATCCGGAGCCGGTGTCTAATACCGACAGTCCATCGGGAGCGGCTGGGGATTTGTCGATTCAGTTCAAAGGGGTTTCTTCGGTCGGAGCGGACGATCCGGATGGTTTGCTGAACATTATTGAAGGTCCGATCACTATGGAAGTCTGGGTGAAGTTAGACGATTACAACGGCAATTGGACAGGGATGTCTTCATGGGGTTTTTCATATAAGTTGGGTATTTCCGATGATGGGCAGTTTATCTTCACTTTTTTTGGCATCGTAGACATTTTTAGCGGTTATGACATTACACCACTGGTCGGGGACGACCAATGGCATCATTTCGCGGCGGCGTGGACGCCGGGCAGTGGCGTTCAATTTTATGTGGACGGCGCCGATGTGGGATTTGTGGAAGAAACCAGAGCTCCGCAAGCAGCTCGCAGCCCCAATTTCACCGTCGGCGGAGAAGACGTCGGTAAGGTCCCTATTACGGCCTCCATGGATCGGATGCGCGTTCATAACGCCGCTTTGACGGCCGATCAACTTGACAGCGATGCGGCCAATCCCAAGGCGCCCTTGGCGGAAACGCTGGTCAGTTACGATTTCAACGAAGCAGGTCCTCCATACAAAAGCAGCGGATCCGCTCAGTTGGATTTGATGCCGCAAAATGAAGTTGCGCCTTCCGCGGCCGGCGTTTGGGAGATTTATCCCTAAAAGAAAAACGTGAAATGGAAAAACAGCCTTGGTTTTCGGATCAAGGCTGTTTTTTTATCATTTTTTGTCGGTCTGGATGGATCATGAGGAAGCCGGAGGATCGCTTTTCCGGGAGTCCAATCTCTGCAGATCAGCGCAGATCAGCCATAGTCTGCCAGACCTTCTTCGATGAGTTCGAAGGAGAGAATTTTTCCCCAGACGGGGTTGGAGGCATTGTCGATTCGGGGGGCGGATCCGCTTGTTACAAGCGCGTGCAGCCGTTCTGCCAAATCCCGGTCGAGGAGATTTTTTCCGGAGACGGGAATGCGTTCAACGTAGAGATTGCGCCGGGAATTCAACGGGAGAGTGACGAAAGGATTTCTGTAGGTGATCGCGGGGAGAATTTTGGCTTCCGAATAAGAGACGGCGACTTGAAAGCGGCTGAAGTCCATGTTGCGCCATAAAGAGACCGAAGCGCTCAGCCGATCTCTGCGGGAATTCAAAGACCAGCAGCGCTCTTCCATTCCGCGCAGGCGAAAGTCTTCGATCAAGAGTCCAAGGGCTTCCGAATCGCCGATGATGTCGAGGGTGCGGATGTATCCGTTTTCGGTGACGTCCTCGAAGGGTTTGGCGATGAAAGCGGCGCTTTTACGGCGGGCCGCCGAGCGTTGGAATCGATGCTTGTAAACGAAAGAACAGTAATTGATCGGCAGATTCCGGCCTTGAGAAAGGCTCCAATGGATCAGGCGCAGGGCGGTCAGTTCGGATTCGAGCACCGTAACCCGCTCGCCGTGAAGGAAGGTGTAATTGCGTTTGGCGAGATGGGGAAGATTATGGGGCGTCAATCGGAGTTGATGAAGGTTGAGGTGTTTGACGCCGGCTTTCTCCATTTCGTCGATCTTTGTTTTCATGGCGTCGAACTGCTCGGGCAGAGCGGGGATTTCGACCGTCACGGCATCGATGACATCCGCCGCCCGTTTGACCGCTTCGAGGCTCATACCGGCGGCGCCGATATCGAAGCGGATTTCATCGAGGCCGGCGGCTTGGAGTTTTTGGAGCGCGTCGCGCGAGGCCAAGGTTCCATTGGTATAGAGCCAGGTATAGACCGAATCGCCGAATTCGTTTTTGACGGTTTGGAGGAACAGGAGAGATTTATCGAGGGTCAGCAGGGGTTCGCCGCCGCTGACGCTCATTCCCGTGAATCCCAGTTTGCGGATGTAATCGATGTAATCGGAGACATCGGGGAAGGGGGCGGTGTTGGTGATGGGCTCGTCATCGTGATCCTGGCGAGTGGGGCAATAGAAGCAGCGGCAGTTGCAGCGGCCGTTGATGAAGAGGCAGGACCATCGCCCCTGGGAGCAGATTTGGCAGCCCGGCGAAAGGCGGCGCGCATCCACTTTGGTATTTTTGCATGAAAAGGCGGCCATGCCCTGCAGCGCCGAAAGCAGCCGTTCGCGCTCTTGGGCCGCGGCCCGGGCCTGCGCACCGGTCACCCAAGATAGTGCGTCGTAGGAATCGCCGAATTCCCGGCGATTGGCATCGACGAACCGCTTTTTTTGATCGGATAACGCCTTCATGAAGCGATCCTGTGATCCGGCGTCCAAATTGGATTTTCTCGCCATTTCTTTGAGAGAGAAATTTTATCGGTTATATAGGGATTTCAGAAGGAGTCTTTCCATTTAAACGGTTTCCTTTTTGCCGCCGATGTTGATGTGGCGGTTAAATTTTGATATGTTCAAGAAGAACAGTATTCTAGCGCATCATGTTATCAATTAAACAAAGGGAGAAATAAGATGAAAAATGGATTTTGGGGATTTAAGATTACGCAGAGAGAACACATTTTGCTTGCGGGACTGCTGGTTTTTTGCATCTCGCTGACGGCCGGGGCCACGGAATTCAACACCGATGGAAACCGGGAAGGATGGACGGTAGGCCATGCTGTGGATTCACTGGAGGCCAAAGACGGCTCGCTCGTCGCAACCGTTCTCGCCGAAACAAGCGATCCGTATATCAACGGCCCGTACGGTCCTTATGATGCGGATCGGGCGACCGGCATCCAACTGCGGATGCGCTGGTCGTTTCTCGACGAAGGGGTGGAGGCGATCCCGGAAGATTTCCAATCCGGGCCGAGGATCTATTATTTTCCCGTGAATCCCGTTGAAGGATTGCCGGGACACGGCGAGAAAGGCTACAACGACAAACTGAGCGAATGGTGGCCGCTCGAACCGGGCGAATGGACGATCATTTATGTGGATTTATGGGAAGGAACCGCTCAACAGCCATGGCAGGGCATGATCGGCAATTACCGCTACGATTTAGCCGACGGCGTTTTTATGGATTATCAAGTCGAAGTCGATTGGATTCGCCTGGTTGATTATTGGGTGCAGAACAACAATTTCGAACGCTTTTGGTTTGACAATTTCGATCCCTGGCAGCAGATCGGGGCGGGGACGGAAGACTCCTTCGAAGTAACGGAATCGGATTCTTTTTCCGAATGGTCCAGTCTTCAAATTACAGGATTGGGGACCGACGATTCCAACTATCATGCTTTGGAACAGGAGATTTATACAGGAACCGAATTGGAGAAGGGTTCGCGGGTCAGCGTGGTCGGGGCGTATAAAATCCCCGCCGATAGTTGGGACGCCGATTCGACGCTCTGGTTCCGCGTGCGCGAATCGGATGGGACGGCCGAATATCTCAGCGATCCGGTCGAAGTGACGACTTTCGATGAATGGGCGCAATTCTCCAGCACGCTGGTTCTGGAGTTGGAGCCCGCCGATCGAACTTCGCTGAGCGTGCAGTTGTATTCGAAGAATCCCGCGGGAGCGGAATTTTATGTGGACGACATTTTCGTCGATGTTCAATCGCCCGAAGAAGCCATTTCGTTGGAATCCTTCCCCAACGCCAACTGGGAATTCAACGTGGACGGCGACGATCTGGGCTGGAACACGAGCAACCAGATAGAGAACATTGAAGCGGTCGGCGGATCGCTTACCTTCACCTATCCCGCCGGATCGAACGATCCCTATCTGCACGGTCCGGCAGGCCCCTATCCCGGCCCGCGCTACGGAGGCGCCGCGCTTCGGATGCGCATCAACACCGGCCTCGACTTAGTGGGGCCTGAGATGTTCTGGTTCCCCACCGATGGAGGGCATGCTTCGTCGACGTTTACGATCCCAGCCATCAATGAATGGTTTACGGCGTTCATCGACGTCGATGAGCAGGATTGGGGAGGCGAGATCAATAACATCCGATTCGATTTCCCCAATTTTGTCGAGGAAGAAGCGTTTGTTGAAATCGATTGGATCCGCTTTTTGGACGAGCACATCATGAACAACAGTTTTGAGAGCGGCATCGAACCGTGGACCATCCGCAATAATGAGGGCGTAATCAGCGATTTTATCGTCCAATCCGACGTTGTTTATTCCGGGCAAAACGCCTTGATGATCAATGGATCAGGCGGCTACCACGCCGTCTGGCAGCAGCTGGAAGGCTACAACACCTCGATTCCCCAAAACGCGCAGGTGACGGTGAAAGGCATGTATTACGTACCCGACGGGACGGAGCTGGCCGATCTGTGGGTGCGCATCAATGAAAAAGCCGACGGTGTGGAGAACCTCTCCGAGCACGTGGCGGTGGAGCAGTACGATGCGTGGGCGCCCTTCGAATATACGCTGACGCTCAACAGCGAGCCGCAGAATCGCGATTGGATTTCGGTGGAATTGTTCTCGAATGTAGCGGCGGGACAGCCGATTTATCTGGACGATATTTTCATTACGATTTACAAGGCGCCAGCCAATTACGGTTGGCCGGTGAACGCCGTGCGGCTGGACGCCGATCAAAGCATTACGATCGACGGGCAAGTTTCCGCCGAAGAATACGCCGGAGCGCAGGCGGTGGTGATCAATTCGGAAACCCTGAACGGCTTCGATGATCCCTATTTCGAAGGAGTGACTCACGGAGGAATGAATTGGCCTAGCGCCCAGCAGGAAACGCCGCTGGACGATTTCAACGGAACCTATTATTTCATGTGGGATGATGAGAACTTCTACGCCGGCTTGAGCGCAGTGGATGATACATATAGCTGGGTGGGCCCCGATCCGAACGGCGCCGACGCTCTGCAATTCGTCTTCGCCGACTCGCCCGACAATCAGGATATTAGCACTATGTTCATACCCACACTGGCGATCGACGACGGCGATTCGAATGTGGTTTTTAAAAACGCCTTTTCGGGGTGGCTGCCGCAGGATCTGAGCAACGACGTCGAATACGCCGGCATGGTGGAGGCGGACGGCAATTACGCCATCGAGATCCGCATCCCCTGGACGTCCATGCAGGGCGCGTTCGAGCCGGAAGCCTTCCCGCCGGCGGTGGGAGATATGATCGGCTTCTGCATCCTGGCCATCGATTATGACGACGGCGCAGTGCAATGGGCCGCCGCAAATCACACGAATCTGCCATGGAACGGCACCGGCGTCGAACGACTCTACTTTATTGAACGCGACACCGCCGTAGCCGACTGGTCGATTTATTAAGATTGAAACAATCAAGGCGCCCGGGCGGGATTCGCTCCCGCCCGGGCGCCCATCTATGAGGAGTTCACCCATGACGTACAGAAGTACAACGCGCGCATTCACCCTTATCGAATTATTGATTGTAGTGGCGATCATCGGCATTCTGGCCGCCATCGCCGTGCCCAACTTTCTTAACGCGCAGATCCGGGCGAAGATCGCGCGGGTGCGCGCCGACATGCAGGCGATCGGGTTGGCCTGCGAAACCTATTCGCTCGATTGGAACGACTACCCGCCCGGCAATTTTCCCAACAACCGCGGGGGCTATACCACGGGGAGTCTGTTTTCGCTGACGACGCCAGTGGCCTATATGTCGTCGATCGACCAATACGATCCCTTCGGGGAAGGACAATGGGGCGGATCGAGCGGGGCGTCCAACTACCGGTTTTACACGTATGTCAGTTACAACGGATTCTGGGCGCGCAACGATTCAAGCGCGCAGTCGTATTTTACGAAGCACAGTTATTTTAAGGGCTACGGCATCGCCAGTTTCGGGCCGGATCGCGTCGACAGCGGCAGCGTGTGGGCGCCGTTGAATTACGCCGTGGGCAATATCCAAGGCGGCAATCTGGCCATGTACGCGGCATCCAACGGTCTGGTGAGCCGCGGCGACATCGGGCGCTACGGCGGCGGCGCCAACATGCGAACCTCGGGGGGAGACTGATAAGGTCTCCCCATTCGATGACTGCGTTTTTGCGGCGCTTACAAGGTTGGTTCGAATCGTCCGTTTAGCGGCGCTTCACTTCATCACTTCCCAATTCTCGCATCCCGAATCGACGCCGCTTTCGAAGATGTATATTTTGTTGGTTGTGTCGGAGATATAGAGGCGTTGGTCGTCGGGCGAGAA
>JAFGTC010000088.1 GCA_016934335.1 Candidatus Omnitrophota bacterium
CCAGCCAGACATTCACCCCCTCCACATCGCTGCCCGCCTTCCCGATTCGCCCGACCACGTCCAGATCGCCGTCCCCATCGATGTCCCCCGTCTCCAGATCGCAGGCCCGGTAAGCCTGAAAATCGCCCTGTTCGCCGAGATCGAGGATGAGATGCTTCTCCCAGTGCGGATACTCATACCACGCCAGGCGCGTCCCGCCGTCCTCCTCATTCACGGCGACGATGTCGGGCAGTTCATTACCATCGACGTCTCCGATCTCCCGATGCCCATAGGCGTCGTCCTCAAGAACAGAATGCCTGAAAGGGATGGATCGATTCTCTTCGCCGGCGCCGGCGTCGCTGTTGGCAGCCCCTAAAAACATTAGAAAAAGAACGATCTTGCATGCATGCGGCATCATAATTCTCCCCAAAGAAAAAAAGATGTGTTGAATCGTCATTCTACGTGATTCCATCCGCAATGAATACATCCCCGCCCCCGATCGCCGATTCCCCCGCGCGGCAGTCACGCGCTCAATCCATTCTTTGGACATTCTCTCCATCTTAATCGACAAGAAATTGCTCGTAATTTATTTCCAACTCAAAACATCTATCCTGTACAATAGATTCGTGAAACATTAAGTTTTATCTCGAAAAAAAGACCGGACAGCGACCTAGACCTGTAAAAGTATTTTGGGTACGATATATTGCGTAAGGAAAAAAATTCAACGAAAAAACATCATGGCGAGGAATCCGAACATGTCCAAAGAAGAACCTTCCGGCGAGGAAATTTTTATCGCCCTGCGAAGAATCATTCGAATCATCGATGTCAACTCACGGCGGCTGGTTCTTCGCTACGGACTCACAAGCCCCCAACTACACATTTTACAGGAACTCCTCCGGCTGGAAGAAGTCTCCGTCGGAGGACTCGCCAAAAGCGTCAACCTGAGCAACGGCACGGTCACCGACATCCTCGATCGCCTGGAAAAACGCAATTTTGTCCAACGCACTCGAAGCACCGCCGACAAGCGCCGCGTCTTGGTAAAAATCACGCCTCTGGGCCTCGCCATCCTGAAGGAAACCCCATCTCTGCTTCAAGAACATTTCAAAAGCCAATTCTCTCAATTGAAAGATTGGGAAAAATTAATGCTCGTCTCCTCCATCCAACGCATCGCCGAAATGATGGAGTCTCTGAAAGAGAGCAAAGAAACCATCTTAAACAACGTCGGCCTGACCACCGGCGAATCCAGCGCCCTCAACATGATGAATTTTCCCCCGAATACGTTGGAAAAAGAACCATAAAGCAGCGATTCCTCAGATATATATAAAACAATCTTCCTCATTTCGCGGATCCTGCGCCTGCCGCACGGCGAATCACGCTCGCGAAGAGGAAGCGCACATTCTAGGAGGTTATACATGAATTCCGCTTCATCCGTCTTACATTTGAACGAAAATTGCGTTATCAAGTTCCCCGCCGCAGCCGATTCGTTAGATCAGGACGAAGAATGGTGCATCGTCGTTCAAAATGGAAAAGAGAAGCGCATCCGCTTTCACGACTACGACGAAGTTTACAAAGTCCCAAAACTGTACGAACATCTCTTTTACGAAAAATTGAAATGCAACTCCCCCCGGATCATCTGCGGCCTTCTTCAAAACGAACTGGACGCCGCCCGGCAATCCCCCGAAGCCTTGAACGTCTTGGAAATCGGCGCCGGCAACGGCATGGTCGGCGAACAACTGAAGCGCATGGGCGTCTCCTCCATCGTCGGCTTGGATATCATTCCGGAAGCCAAAGCGGCTCTGCGGCGCGACCGCCCCAATATTTATGACGATTACTTCGTCGCCGATCTTACCCAACTGCCGCCGCAAACCGAAGAAAAACTCGAACTCGAACCCTTCAACTGCCTCGTGACCGTCGCCGCCCTGGGATTCGGCGACATCCCCCCGGCCGCCTTCAGCAAAGCCTACAACCTGATCTCCTCGCCCGGCTGGCTGGCGTTCAATATCAAAGAACGCTTTTTGACCGAAAAAGATCCCACCGGCTTCTGTCTTTTGATCCGTGAAATGAAGGAACAGGGAATCATCCAGCTGAAAACCGTCGAACGCTTTCGCCATCGATACGCCCTGGGCGGCGCTCCACTCTATTACAACGGCGTCATTGCCAAAAAAGTGGACGAAATTCCCAAAGAACTGCTGGAGAAAGTCGAGAACGCGCCCTCCTGACAGCTTATAATCAAACCTATGATTCAATTTCATCAAGTCAGCAAATCATACGATGAAGGTTTACACTACTCCGTCCGAAATTTGACGTTTCAAATCGAAGACGGAGAAACCTTGATCCTCTTGGGATCGTCGGGATGCGGTAAAACAACCACTCTCAAACTGATCAACCGCCTGATCGATCCGACCGAAGGGCGCATTGAAATCAACGGCCGCAGCGTGATGGATTACTCCCCCGTCGCGCTGCGGCGATCCATCGGCTATGTGTTCCAGGGCATCGGCCTGTTCCCGCACATGACTGTCCTGGAAAACATCGGCATCGTTCTCCGGCTCACGGGGGCGCCCCGCGCCGATCGATGCGCGCGCGCCAGAGAATTGCTCGAATGGGTCGACCTCGATCCCGATCTCTATGCAGACCGCTTCCCCGACGAACTATCCGGCGGGCAGCAGCAGCGCGTCGGCGTCGCCCGCGCCTTGGCCTCCAACCCCGACATCCTTCTTATGGACGAACCCTTCGGCGCCTTGGACGCACTCACGCGCGAAACGCTCCAACAAGAGATGCTCAGAATCAAGCGCCGCCTCCAAAAAACCGTCGTCTTCGTCACTCACGACATCCAGGAAGCCATCACCCTGGGCGACCGCATCGCCGTGATGCACGAAGGCCGGTTAGAGCAGATTGCATCCGTTGGCGAGATTATCAACAATCCCGCCACATCCTTTGTCCGATCTCTCTTTGAAACCATCCCTGCGAACGGCCGCTGACGAACCCTCTCCACCGGCGCCTCGCAGGATCTCGAATGCTATGCAGCAATCCAATCGGGTTGAGATAAAAAAAAACGATTTGATACTCAGATAATTTACATTCTAGAAACACGAGCGGCTTTGCCAATGAATGATTTTTCCACCACAGCGTTTCTAATTGAGCGCCTCCCCGAGTTGGGCCAGAAAACTCTCGAACATCTTTTCCTGACTTGCTTTTCCACTTTCCTGGCGACGGTCATCGGCCTTCCGTTGGGCATTTGGATCGTTCGCAACGCCCGCATCCGCGGCTGGGTGCTGGGCGCCGTGGGCGTCCTGCAGACCATGCCCAGCCTGGCCATGCTCGCCTTCCTGCTCCCCTTCTTCGGGATCGGCGTCGCGCCCGCCCTCGCCGCCTTGACCCTCTACGCCCTGCTGCCCATCGTCCGCAACACCTACACCGGCATCCAGGGCGTTCCCGGCGACATTCTCGAAGCCGCCGACGGCTTGGGCTTCACCTCGGGCCAGCGCCTGCGTCTCATCGAACTGCCCCTCGCCCTCCCCGTCATCCTGGCCGGCATCCGCACCGCCATGGTCATCGGCGTGGGCATCGCCGCCCTCTCCGCCTTCATCGGCGCGGGCGGGCTGGGCGACTTCATCGTTCGCGGATTGGCGCAGACCAACAACCCTTTGATCCTCCTCGGCGCCATCCCCAGCGCCATTCTGGCGTTGACCCTCGACTACGGCATCGGGATCATAGAGCGCCTGGCCGATAGAAAACAGCGCTCCGGCGCCGGCAGCGGCCCGCTCATCGTTTTTTCCACCGCCGCCGCCTGCTTGATCGCCGCCCTTACGCTGACCTACATCCACATGAAAACCGATCTCTTTCGCTCCTCGAAGCAGCCCGTCATCCGCATCGGCGCAAAAAACTTCAGCGAACAATTCATCCTCGGCGAAATGATGGCCCAAATCATCGAAGACAAAACCTCCCTGGACGTCGACCGCCGCTTCAATCTCGGGGGAACCATGATCTGCCACGAAGCCCTCATCCACGGCGAAATCGACCTCTACGCCGAATACACGGGAACCGCCCTGCTTTCCATATTGCATGAAGACGGCGCCATCGCCCCGGAAAACGTATACTCCTTCGTCAAGAATATCTATCGCGAGAAATTCGACTGCCTCTGGCTCGCCCCCCTCGGCTTCAACAACACCTACGCCATAACAGTTCGAAGCCAAGACGCCCTCGCCAAAGGCTGGCGAACAATCAGCGACCTGGCCCCGGCCGCCGGCTCGCTCCGCCTCGGCATCCAAGCGGAATTCTACGAACGCCCCGACGGCTATCCGGGCTTGAAAAACGCCTACTCCCTGGACTTCGCCGAAGTTCGGGAACTCGATCCCGGACTGGTCTACGGCGCCATCGCCCAGGGAGAAGTAGACGTCATCAGCGCCTTCGCCACCGACGGCCGCATCGCGGCCTACCGACTCACTCCGCTGATCGACGACAAAACCTTTTTCCCGCCCTATCACTGCGCCCCGCTGATCCGCGGCGAGATCGCCCGCCGCCATCCCGAGGTTCTCGATGCGCTGGCCCTGCTGGCGGATGCATTAGACGAGGACGCCATGCGTCGCTTGAATTACAGGGTCGATGAAGAAAACCGATCCACCGTCTCCGTCGCCCAGGGATTCCTCCGCGAACAAAACCTCCTCGCCGCTCCCTGAACGCGCCTCTGCATGACGATAATATATACGGTCGCTCCCGCGGCTTCGCCGCGATATGCGCATATTCGAAACTCACCCGCCCCCCACGATCGCATCGGCCAGCCCCAGGCCGATCAGAATATGCCCGGCCTTATCGTAATGGCATTCGTCCACAAATCGCGCGCAGTAAAAATTGTCCAGATCGACGACCCGCCCGTTTTCCCGCGGAATAGACTCGGATTCGTCCGCCAGGGTGAATTTCTCCTTCTCGAAATAATCCAAATACGCCCGCAGGTCGGCGTGATGCAGCCGTTCGTTCACCTGCTCGATGGCTTTCTTTGCGTCAAAAACGGGTGCACCCTCCCGCTCCCCGGACTCGTCAATGATCTGCAGATAACGATCCTGGCGCCGCAAAATCGCCTCCCCGTGCAGCGAACCAATGGGCCGGTGGTCGTGAAAACAGCGCTCGGCCTCCTTCTCGCGCCCCAGCGCTTTCCAACACTTCCCCAATACATAATAGCTGTAGGGCGCGGCGGCGACGTCGATCTGCGCGGATTCCCTCTCCAGCAGATCGATCGCCTCCCGATAACGCCCGGCTTCGTAAAGATGAGCGGCCCGGTCCGGCGTCTCGATGACCCGCGGATTCTGCGCCAGCTTCATCAAGATCAACCGGATCCCCTGCCGGCGGCAGAGAAGAATCAACTTCTCCATCTCGCTCCGAAACGCCGCCGCGGGAACGCGCACCGGAATATCCTCCAGCGACGGGGGATTCTCCTGCAGATTCCGCAGTTTCCTCATCCCCAATTCATAGCCCGCCGCATAGAGCAGGCCGCTCCACTGCAGCGCGTCGGCGATATTTCGCATCAGCGCCGTTCGCGCAAACATTTCCTCCGAATCGGGCGGCGTCAATATCAAATAGCGCCGGTCATTATACCCCACGCACAACAAAGCGATGTCCGGCTTGTAGACCAGCATCTGCTCCAACTTCCCCCGCGCCTGGGCGATCGTGTAGCCGGGCGTCCCCGTGTTGATCACTTCCGCATCGATCCCGCTCGAGCGCAGCTGATTCTGCAATACATGCGAAAAGGTAAAATCGTCGTCCACAACCATTCCATAAGCGCGCGAGTCGCCCAGCGTGACAATCCGCAAATCGTGCGGCGAAGCAAGTTCATATTCCTCCACGCCCCGGAAGCCCATCGAGTTGGTGCGCATCCGCCGCCCGTTGCCCTCCACATCCAAAAAAGGCCGGAATCGCCACAGCGTCCGCGCATCCCAGTGATAGAACTTGCGGTCGCCCTGCATGCGGATCGAATCATAAAGCCGATCCACCCATCGATCCGCAATCGCCAGCGCCAACACAATGAACAGCGACGCCAGCAGCCAACGTTGAGAAATTGTATTCCAGGAAAATTTCATAAAATTATTCTGATCGATTAATCCGCATGCCGTTTGTCGTTATAAGAATGAAAATCATACATAGAGTATCGTCCGGTGCGCTGAAATCAATCGTTTTACGCGCCGATCCGCTCCCCCGAAAAATCCTTTCGATAGAGCGGTTGTCATTTCAAACGAGTCGCCTACACTATACGATAGGTTGAAATTGGCGTATGAATATTTTACGATGGATGCTTGGGACGGTAGATTTTTAAATAAATTGAATGAAAAATAACCGATTTCACGGCGGTTGGACGCTTCCTGCGTTTTACATAAACGAGACAATGATGAATTGACACAAAAATGGACAACAGACGATTTCTTCATCTTCGCACTATGCAGCGGTTGTTTTTCTTTTATGTAATTTTAACTGCATTCCCTCTTTTTTGCGCCGGCATGCAATCGCCGCCCCCCCGAAATTCCCTCCCCGTTGCGCCGCCGGCGTATTGGCCTCCGTTCCTCGGCTTATGCATAGGCCTTGCCGCCGGATTGATTCTTCTCGTCTTTGTCGTCCAATATTATCGCTCCCGATTGAATCGACTCGAACAACTGGCCGCCTCCCGAACCGCCGAACTTTCCAAACGGGAAGCCCTCTATCGAACCCTGGTCGACAACCTCCAACAAAACATCATTTTGAAGGATCGCGAGTCAACCTTTATCTCGGCCAACGCCAGCTTCTGCAAGTTGATGGGCGTCGCCCGCGAGGACATCCCCGGCAAGACGGATTTCGATTTCATCCCCGCGGAAATGGCGGAAAAACATCGCTCGTATGACCGGCAGGTTATCACCTCCGGAGAGACTCTGAAAATAATCGACAAAGTAGTTTTGAATGATCAGATAACCTGGGTGGAAGAAGTCAAAACCCCCGTCCGCAGCCAAGATGGAAGCGTCGCCGCCATCCTGTGCATCTTTTGGGATATCACCGAGCGAATCCAAACTCAGCAGGAACTTCAAAACAAACAGGAATTACTGGAACTAACCCAAAAAGCGGCCCACATCGGCAGCTGGCGGTTGGATTACGCAAACCGTAAACTCGCCTGGTCCGATGAAACCTACCGGATTTTTGGAATCGATAGAGAAGCATGCGGAGAGAATTACGACAGATTCTTTGCCATGATCCATCCCGGCGACGTCCAACAGGTTCATCAAAAACTGGAAGATTCCGCCCGCAGTGGAAACAACATTCTCTGCTTCGATCATCGCATCGTACGGCCCAACGGCGAAACCCGCTGGGTGCATGAGCGGGGGGAAATTTTGAAAAACGATCGCGGCGACATCGTGGAGATAGCCGGGATCGTCCACGACGTCACCGATCAAAAAGAAGCGGAAATCGCCCTGAAGGAAAGCGAAACCCGCTTTCGACAACTCGTGAATAATCTCCATGACGTATTTTGGATGACGGGCGACGACCTCGAAACGATTATTTTTGTAAGTAAAGCGTATGAAGCCGTCTGGGGGCGCTCCCGCCAGAGCTTATACGGCGATTCCAAGTCATTCGTGGAAGCGATCCATCCTGAAGACCTTCCGCGCATCCTAAATTCCTACAAAAATTTTATTAAAACCGGCAAATTTCAAGAAGAATATCGCATCCTTCGCCCCGACGGCGAAATCCGATGGATTCTGGACCGGGGCGCCGTCATTTACAACGAAGACGGCCAAATCGATCGCGCAGTGGGCATCGCCAAAGACATCACCGAAAACAAGCGCCTGGAAGAACAGTTCCACCAATCCCAAAAAATCGAGGCGATCGGCAAACTGGCCGGCGGCGTCGCGCACGATTTCAACAACCTCATTATGTCCATTCAAGGCTACGCCCAATTTCTCCTGGATAAAATTCCCGAAGACGATCCTATGCGCCATGATGTGGACGGCATCCTGCGCGCCTCGGAGCGGGCGGCGTCCCTCACGCGTCAGCTGCTCGCTTTCAGCCGCAAGCAGGTTCTCCAGCCGGAATCGCTGAACCTCAACAAACTGATCCAGGATTTAGAAAAACTGCTGCGCCGCATGATCCGAGAAGATATTGAACTCTCCGCCAAATTCGATGAAAATCTGGGGAAAATCAAGGCCGATCCGAGCCAGATCGAACAGATCGTCATGAACCTGGCCGTCAACGCCCGCGACGCCATGCCCCGGGGCGGAAAACTGACTCTCGAAACCAAAAATGTTTATTTAGATGCGAACTACTCCCGCGATCATGTCGAAGTGATGCCCGGCGACTACGTCATGCTCAGCATGACCGACACCGGCTGCGGCATGGACAAACCTACCCTCGAACAAATTTTCGATCCCTTCTTCACCACCAAAGAAGTGGGCAAAGGCACGGGATTGGGCTTATCCACCGTGTACGGCATTGTAAAACAAAGCGGCGGCCATATATGGGTCTACAGCGAACCCGGGCGGGGCTCAGCCTTCAAACTCTATTTTCCCCGCGAAATCGAAGAAGAAAAACAACCGGAAGCGGACGCGGCGGCCTCC
>JAFGTC010000089.1 GCA_016934335.1 Candidatus Omnitrophota bacterium
AATTATTCCTTCGACGACGCGGGGAATGTGCGCCTCGCCATGTTCGATCCCGCCGGCGGGACGGCGCCCGACATTGCCGGTCAAAATATTTGCAACCCAACCGCCATATTCATCGCCGTTTCTCTTCTCTTTCAATCCTTGGGAGAAAAGGCGTTGAGCGCCGCTTTGCGGGAGGCGAATTTAACGCTCCTGGCGCAGGGAGTCTCCACGCCCGACCTTGGAGGCCGCTGCTCCACGACGGAGTTTACGTCGGAAGTCATCCAAAAAACAGTCGAGGTTCTCGGCCGCGTATGAATCATAAAATAAAATCGTTTGAATATGGTCTTGTCTGATTTTCAACTCATGTCTATACTTCATTTTGACATTCTCAATGAACTGAATCGATCAAGAACGGCGTTCGGAGAGAAACGAGTGATGGGATGTTTTCTGCGCTCAATGCGAAGCGGTAAGTTGCAGAATGAAATGCTCTGTGTAAATAACAAATTGTTAATTTGTTGTCGAAAAACTTTTCTGTTATACCCACTCCTTCTTTCGAAACAATCGAATTGTTTAGGTCTGGTTGGGTTAAGATATTAACCTGCCAGGTATAGGTATGAGGATTGTCAAGTCCTTTTTTTGACCTTGGGAGAATTCTTTCATGCCAAAGCAAGCCATAATAGAAGATCATCAACCGCAGAACCTAAAATTCAAAAAATTGATTGAACTGGGGGAACGAAACGGCCGCCTCACTTACGACGATGTAAACCGGATGATCAACGACGAGTCTATGAGCGTCGAAGATTTGGACGACATGTTTATCGTCTTGAACGATCTGGATATTCCCGTCGTTGAAGATTTCTCCGGATTGAGCCGCAGCGATTCGCGCGCGAAAAACTTGAACGGCCAACTGGAAAAAGACGCCGACGAAGAATCCGGGGAAGGGACGGAATCGGAAGAGCGCGCCAAAGTCGAGGATCCGGTTCGCCTATATCTTCGTGAAATGGGCCGCGTCCCCCTGCTGACCCGCGAACAAGAAATCGAGTTAGCCAAAAGAATCGAGTCGGGGCGCTTTAAAGTCTGCCGCGCTCTGGCGCTGAGCAGCACCGCCCTCAAAGAAATCAATCGCTTGATTGAGCGTCTGGAGCAAGGGCAGCTGCGAGTCGAGGACGTTGTTCAAAATTTCGATTTCAACGACAGCCTCACCGAAAACGACCGCCAGAACATCATCAAAGATTTACGGGCCAAATTCTCGCAGTTGGAGATGGAATTCGACAACGTCCAAAAGTTGGAAAAGCGCATCACCAAAAAAACGAGGCCCAAACTCATCGGCAAAAAAATTCATTTGGGGAACCTTTTGATCGCGATGAAGTTCGATCATGAAGCGATCGGCCGAGCCGCCCGGAAAATTCTGAACGTACACAACCGCATCGTCGACTCCAGATGGGAAATCAATGCGGTGGAATCCGCATTAGATATGCGGGCGAAACAAGTGCGGGATCTTTTCAAAAAACTTCGTTATACAAGCTTCGGCAAGAGCGAACTCGAAAAACGCACTAACAAGTCTCGCGACGAATTGATCCAATTATGCAAACGCCTGCTCCGCGCTCAAGACCGATTGGTCAAATGTGAAAAAGAACTGGCCGACAAACCGGACAAGGTCGAAAAAATCGTCGAGATGATCAAAGACGGCGAAAATATCGCCCACCTTGCCAAAATGGATGTAGTCAAAGCCAACTTGCGGCTGGTCGTATCCATCGCCAAAAATTACACCAATCGCGGCTTGCAGTTTCTCGATTTGATTCAGGAAGGCAACATTGGGCTGATGCGAGCCGTCGATAAATTTGAATACCGGCGCGGTTATAAATTCAGCACCTACGCCACCTGGTGGATACGCCAGGCCGTGACGCGCGCGATCGCCGACCAGGCGCGTACGATTCGCATTCCGGTTCATATGATCGAAACCATTAACAAAATGACGCGCATCTCGCGCAAATTGGTCCAGGAGCTGGGACGCGAACCGACCCCGGAGGAAATCTCCAAACATATCACCATGCCGGTGGAAAAAGTGCGCGGCGTCTTCAAAATCGCCCAGCAGCCCATTTCACTGGAGACGCCAGTGGGGGATGAAGGCGATACGCACTTCGGCGACTTCATTGAAGACAAATCCATCAATTCGCCTTCGCACAGCACGTCCGACCACATCATGAACGAGCAAATCGAAACCGTCTTGAAGACGCTGACGGAGCGCGAAGAAACCGTTCTGCGCCTGCGCTTTGGAATCAGCGACGGTTACGAACGAACGCTGGAAGAGGTCGGCAACCGCTTTGGCGTAACGCGCGAACGCGTCCGGCAAATTGAAACCAAGGCGCTGCGCAAACTGCGCCATCCCATACGCAGCCGGAAATTGCGGGATTTCGTCGATTGAACAAACCGGCTTCTACCGAAGCGCTCCTGCCGTACCAGTCGGATCGTAGCGCGCCTCTTTCCGATTTTGTGTGATCGGAGCAGCGCCGTTTGGGATCCGCGGATCGATTTCAAACCAAATTTCTCACATCCGCTTTGAGCGAGATCGATGCATTCACTTCAAAATGGCTCCAATTGTTCTACCATGTCCAGATAATCTCAGAAAATTGGAAACGACATGAAAGAATTAATATCTGGATCCACTCAAATCTGCGCCGTCATCGGCGATCCCGTCGAGCATTCCTTATCGCCGTGCATGCATAACGCAGCGTATCAAGCCTTGAAACTGGATTTCGCTTACGTCGCATTTCATGTTAAAAATGTCGGCAAAGCGATGGAAGGGATGCGTGGATTGGGAATACGCGGCTTGTCCGTGACGATCCCTCACAAAGTCGAGGTCATGCAATATCTCGACGAGATCGCGCCGCTGGCGAAGCGCATCGGCGCCGTCAACACCGTCACGAACGAAAACGGGCGCCTTCTGGGCGCCAACACGGACGGTTTTGGCGCGCTCAACGCCATTGAAGAACACGAAAATGTCGACGGCAAATCCATTGTGTTTTTGGGCGTAGGCGGCGCTGCGCGAGGCGTGGGATTCACCATCGCCTGCGAGCGATCTCCCAAAAACATCATCTTCGCCTATCGCGATGAAGATCGAGACATGGCCGATGGATTGATCAACGACCTTCACCCTCATACATCCGTTCCGATATACACCTCTTCGCTGAAGCCGGTTGAATTGAAAGAAGCGATAACAACGGCGGATGTCATCATCAACACTACTCCCATCGGAATGTCGCCCCATGTGAACGAATGCCTGGTGGACGAATCGCTTCTCTCGGAACGTCATTTGGTGTTCGACGTCATTTACAATCCCGCCAAAACGCTCCTTCTGCAAAGAGCCGAACGGCGCTTTGCGCGCATCATCAACGGCGTTCCCATGTTCGTCAATCAGGGCGCCGAGCAGTTTCGATTGTGGACGGGACAAGAACCGCCGGTCGACGTGATGCACGAGGCGGTGAAAAACGCATTGGAGCGCAGGTAAATGAATATAGTATTCATTGGCTTTCGAGGAACCGGAAAGACGACTCTCAGCGACGAATTGAGCGATCGGCTGGGAATGCCGGTATTCCACATGGATGAAATTCTGGAGGAGCGATTTGGCGAAAAAATATCCGAATTCGTTCAAAAATGCGGCTGGCAAGCCTTCCGGGACGAAGAAGCCATGCTGGCCGAAGAATTATCGCAAAAAGACGGCGTCATCATCGATTGCGGCGGCGGCGTAGTAACCCGGCAAACCAACGTTGATCATCTGCGCCGCAAAGGATTTGTCGTCTGGCTGCAGGCGGATCTGTTTACGATCGCCCAGCGCATCAGCGGCGATAAGAACCGCCCTTCGCTGACCGGAGATAAATCATCCACCGATGAAATCGTCGAAATCATCAAACAGCGCTATCCCTTGTACGAATCCGCCGCCGATATGGAAATCGACACGTCGACGCATTCGTTTTCCGAATGCATCAATCGGATCCTGCTTTCCTGGAGAGATTATCTTGAAGCCTTGGAAACTACTTGAAGTCAATTATAACTTCGTGAAGAACTATTCCTATGAAGTTGCGGTTCTGCCGATCGGCGCGACCGAACCTCACAATCTCCACCTGCCTTACGGTAACGACGCCATGACCACCGAACGCATCGGAGATTTGATATGCGAACGGGCTCATCAGCTGGGCGCGAAAGCGGCTCTGCTCCCCTGCATCCCCTACGGCGTGGACAGCAACTTGATGGGATTCCCCATGACGATTTCGCTCAATCCATCCACCGTCGACATTCTCATCACGGATATCGTTCGATCCATCGAGGCGCACGGCATCCGGAAAATGGTGATTCTCAACGGACACGGCGGCAACGGCCTTAAAAATCTGCTGCGCGAATTATATGGGAAAACGGAAGTATTCCTCAGTCTGGTGGATTGGTGGAAAGTGCCGTCCGATCTGTATCCAAGTCTTCTGGATCATCCCGGCGGCGATCATGCGGAAGAGATGGAGACCAGCGTCGCTCTATGCCTTTATCCTGAGCTGGTGGAATTAGACGCGGCGGATGAAGGCGCCGTGAAAACCTCTCATTTCGAAGCCATTAACAAAGGATGGGCGCAAATCACACGCCCCTGGCATCTTATCACCACCAACGCCGGCGTGGGAAATCCTAAAAAAGCCGACGCCCAAAAAGGGAAGATCATTCTCGACGCCGTCGTGGAGAGAATCGGTCAGTATTTGTTCGAACTCTCCGAGGCGGAAATCGGAGACGCCTTTCCTTATTGACTCAAAATGGATGCAAAAAGAAGAAAGACGACTCCAGTCGCCCGCCGCAGCCCTTAACTTATTTCAATTTGAAGATGGGAAAATTGAAAATTCAATCAAAATTGAAAGGATTAATGGATCGATTATTTTTTCCCGTAGACTTCGTTGGGATCGAAGACCTTTTCCCCGCCCGTCAAAGATAATGTCAACGGCCGATCCATTCCCGCGCGCTTCGCGTCTTCGCCGAAGGGAATCGATCGATAGAAACAGGAGCGATATCCGACGTGACAGCAGGCGCCGCCGATCATTTCCACGCGCAGCACGATCGCATCCTGATCGCAGTCGATGCAAATTTCCTTCACTTTCTGCACCATGCCGCTGGTCGCGCCTTTGTGCCACAATACCTGCCGGCTGCGGCTCCAGTAGACCGCTTCGCCGATTTCGATGGTTTGCTGCAGCGCTTCTCGATTCATGTACGCAACCATTAAAACTTCACCGGTTTTGCAATCGGTCGTCACAACGGGGATCAAACCGTCTTGATCAAATTTCGGCGCCAGTTGAAGCCCTTCTTCGATCTGATTTTTATCCGACCGTTCGGCGAAAATGGGTGTTGAACTCATGATTCATCGTCCTCCAAAATAGATGATTCTCATAACGTAAAAAAATATTCTACTTGAAAGAACTAATTTGTGAGGGGGCGAACAAAGGGCCTGCGAGAAATGAATCGTTATCCCGCAAGCCCATGTTGTTGTCATCAATCACGCAAATTGTTTACGATTCGCCTTTGCGATCGCGCTCGAAGAATTCTTCACAGCGGAAAATATCGCCCGGGGAAATCAATCCATTCGAAGCATTGTAATAATTCCCCGTCAACCAACCGCCTCCGGCGTAAATAAACGTAACATTGGTATAAGCATTATCCGGACCGCAGCTGCCGATTTTCCATTCGGAGTTTTTCCAAGCTTTATACCAAGCGTGGTTTGGCGTACGACTCGCGCCGGTATATCCATGAAAAACATCCGTGCCGTAATCGTAAGTAAGCGGGCCGTTGGGGCCGCCGATGCGGTGATCGGCCGATCCCTGCAGAACATCCTTCGCTTGAAACACATCCGGCAGCACAGAACTCATATAAGCGACCGGCGAAGTCAGCAATGCATACGAATAAAACCATCCGTGGTTGGGAAAATTATCTCGCGGCGCATGGCCGTTATCCATTTTGTACATCGCCAGGGCCGTTGCCAGCGATTTCAAGTCTGATTCGATGCGGGCCAACTGGGCTCGAACTCTCGCATTCATAAAATTAGGCACAGCGATGGCGGCCAGAATCCCAATAATCGCCACAACAATCAATAACTCGATCAAAGTAAAACCTTTTCGACGTGTTCGCATAAAACATCCTCCCCAAGTAGTGTGTCGTAGGCTGCTGCATCCAACACGATCAATCACAATATCGGATTTATTCAAAAAAATCAATTCCCAATGTACTCGTTCCTAAAATCAAATAAGCTCCTTTAACGAAAGCACTCAAGGAGATACAATTACATACACAATAAATTAAAATCGCAGAACTTGATTGTAGGGCGGGAAACTCGTATGTTTACTAAGCAGAACCACATCGCATCATGCAATGTGAATACAGACACAGAAGATCCAGAGAAAATTGTTTACATGAATACAATTTAAATCGCTGTTTTATTTTCAAATAAATAATAGGATCAGTGAATTTCTGACCTTCTGAATCATGATAGGAGAAACAATATGGCTGAATTGAAAGGGAAGGCCGTAATCGCCCAGGGCGGCGGACCGACGGCCGTCATCAATCAAAGTTTGGTAGGAGCGACATTGGAATGCCGCAAGTTTCCTCAAATCACCAATGTCTATGGCGCAATGCACGGCGTCAGCGGGATCGTGGCGGAAAATTTTCTCGATCTAAGTCAAGCGACCTCCCATAATCTGGAAGAAATCGGCAATACCCCGGCCTCGTCTTTAGGATCCACCCGCGACAAGCCGGACAAGGAATACTGCCGGAAGATTTTTGACGTCTTCAAAAAATACGATGTTCGCTATTTCTTTTATATCGGCGGAAACGATTCGTCGGACACGTGCCGGCTGGTCAACGAATTCGCCGATGAAGACGGCTATGAATGCCGCTGCGTTCATATCCCCAAAACCATCGATAACGACCTGGTGATAACCGATCATTGCCCGGGATTCGGTTCGGCGGCCAAATTCGTGGCGCAGGCCTTCGCCGGC
>JAFGTC010000090.1 GCA_016934335.1 Candidatus Omnitrophota bacterium
CCCCCCCTCCTCATCGGCTGGGTGCCGAAATGGTAGCCGCCGCTCCTTGACTCGGCGCCTGATTCCATCGATTTTTTTTGAAAAGAGTAATGCCTTTTTTTCATTCTTTCTGCTACGATAGAAAAATGCCGCCGCAGAATTTTCCTGCGGCCTGGCTTGCAACTGTTTTGATGGATCCTTGTGATTCCCATGGGGCTGATTTCATTGAGGGCGACTATTATGTTGAAATTTTTGGAATCCTATGAAAATGACAAAGAAATCTTTATGCGTTGGATGACCCGCGACAGCAGCGCTCATCTGGAAATCTGCAATCGGCTCGGCCGCAAAGTGGACATCGTCTACCGGGGCGTAAAATACGGAAACACCGTCATGGCCGTTTATGGCAATTTCGGCGTCAAAGTTCACCCCATGCCCCGCAAGGTGTTGTTGTCTCTTGGATTCAGTTCAACCGCTTTGATCGATCTGGGCAGTGGAATCTCCAAACTGCGCATTTGATCCGAAAGAGGCCGGCTTCCTTGGAGATTCTCGCTTTCAGAGGGATGAGTCGAATGGCAAACCGGCGCAGAATCGCCGGCATTCCATTATTTAGGAGGGATGGGTTTACGCTTCTGAATCACATGGATCAGGCCGCTGAGATTTGGCGCCCGGTTGTTGACCGCCGCCTTGTTCTCTTCCTGAATCGCTTCATAAATCTCTTTGCGGTGAATGGACAGCGTCTTCGGCGCGGATACGCCGATTTTCACTTTTTCGCCCTTAATGTCGACGATCGTGATTTCCACATCATCGCCGATAATGATGGATTCATCTCGTTTTCGGGTTAAAACCAGCATTCGGGCCTCCAATGCCCCCGGCGTTCATAATTGATCCCTTGTGCTTCATCATGATCGCGCCTTTCAGCGGTCTTGCTCTCCTGATTCGGCAATATGAGAAATCGAATCGGCGGACTTTGAATTGTTTGGAGCATGAGAAAGATAAGGCGGAATGTCTTTCAGTAAAAAATGCTTGGTATGGTAGCGGTCGTCTATCAACACGAATTGCTTGGCCAGCTTCGCTTCCGAATTGATCACCACCGGCCCGCGCAGATTGGCCGTCAAATTCATCGGATTCTTGGGGATGGTGATAATGGCGTACACAACCGCTTTCGACAAATCGCGCAGATCGATATCGTCCAATTCCGCCGTTTTCACTTGGATGTCATACCCCGGAAAAAAAAGAAAGGGATCGGCGATCACAAACGATAAATCCGACTTCTCGATGGACTGCAGCCATAAAAACGGCGCCTCTCCCGGATCCTGGAGTATGGCGTATTGATGAAATCGTCCAAACCCCAGCAGCCCCTCCGGAAACGTCAATATTTCCGGGATGGGAATCTCGACTTCTCCAAACCGGTCGGATTGGAATTGAATGATATTCGTTGTATGCGGCGGTTGAACGTTAGCCATAAGCAGCCTGGTTTACTTTAGATGCTCTCTTTTTCTTCGGTTAGTTTAAGGAATACTGATTCAAGGCGCAAGTCGGAAGACTCTTCTTTCGCCAGTTCTTGCAGCTCCTCCATGGCGCCCAGCGCGATCAAATGGCCGCGCTGGATGATCCCGATCCGGTCGCAAAGCTCCTCGGCGACGTCCAGCGTGTGCGTCGAAAGAAATATGGTCATTCCCTCGCGGCTTTTTTGCTTCAATAAATCCTTCACCACTCGGCTGCTGCGCGGATCGAGCCCCACCATCGGTTCGTCCACGACCAGCACTTTCGGATCGTGCGCCAGCGCCCCGGTCATCACCACCTTTTGCCGCATCCCGTGCGAATACGATTCAATCAGATAATGCGCGGCGTCGAGGAGATCGAACATTTCAAAAAACTGATGAATGTGGTCGTCGATTCGGCTGCGCGGAACGCCGTATAAACCGCCCACAAAATGAACGTATTCATAACCCGTCAATTTTTCGTAAAGATAGGGGCGGTCGGGAATGTAACCGGTGATTGCTTTCGCTTCCTGCGGCTTGAGCGCTATGTCGAATCCGTTCAACCCGTCGCCGCCCAACAGAATACGGCCGGACGTAGGGCGCAAAAGCCCCGCCATGATTTTAATCGTGGTCGTCTTTCCCGCTCCGTTTGGCCCCAAAAATCCGAAAAACTGCCCTGCCGGGATTTGCAGAGAAAGATCGTTCACGGCTTGTACTTTGCCAAAATGTTTTGTGAGGTTTTCAATATGAATCATGTCTCGTAATTCCATGCAAGATTCGAAATCATTTACACCCCGATGCGTAAGGCGTCCCAATCAAAAAAGAACCTTGTCTAACTTCCGGCGATCGATAAAAAAATGGCATGCCGATTCATTATAATGGCCGACTTCCAATTCTGCCAGCACGCGCACAAGGAGCAAGGGCGACCGGCTCTCCGGCCGGTCAAGGCGCCGCCGCCGTAAAAACGGCCGCACAAAGGAATAATAACCGAGCTTCTTGCAAAATGCCTCGAGGAATGAAATCTCACGAGGTGATTTTCTGAATAATTTCTTTATTTTTGAAGATGATTAATCTC
>JAFGTC010000091.1 GCA_016934335.1 Candidatus Omnitrophota bacterium
CGATCCGCGGGCGCAGGAGAATTTGTTCATGTTCGTGGAAGAGAACAATAAAGTTCTGTGAGAAAGAGACTGTTGGGTTTGAGGGATTTGATAGTCATGGAACTTTGGGTGATAAAATCCCAAAGTTCCATATCGTCAATGTTTATGGAGAAGCAATATGAAAGAAGCAAATGAGATCATTATTCGCTCGGAAAGCAATGAGATAATTGCTTCTCTTCTTAAACATTTAATCAATGAGCAAAAGGAAACAAATCGATTGATTTCTGAATTACTTAATTCCAATCAAGCAAAAAAGGATTATTTGACTCACTCCGAGGCTTCTTCATTTTTGGGAATAAGCCCTTCAACATTGTACGATATGGTTAGTGAACACCGTATTAAATGTCGAAAAATAGGCGGTCGAAATTTATACCGCCTTGACGATCTTGAAATGCTGATTGAAGATCGAAAGTAATCCCTTTCTTCCCTCAAATCATACTTTTCCACAGAAGAATGAATTAGAACGATTCCGTCCGAATTGCAACAGATCTGATGACAAAATTTCAGCAATCTTGGAAGCGAAATATTTTTTGCGGTACAAACTGCGGTACAAATCGATTTTTCTTTTTGGAGGTTTTGTTCGTAAGTCTAGTCTTTTCAGTGAGCGGGAGGCGGGGATCGAACCCGTAACCCTCAGCTTGGAAGGCTGATGCTCTAGCCAATTGAGCTACTCCCGCGTTTTCAAACAGTCCCAATTATTACTCGCTTCTCTCTCCTGTCAAGCGATCAGAATAGAGAAAATCCTAAAAACAACCTCGTCAACGGCATTACCACGATGTCAAAATAAAAGCCGATAATGCTCACCCCGAACATCATCCCCGTCGCCAGCAGCATAAACAATATCATCATCGAATGCTGCCGGAATCCCTCCAACTTGATCGCCTGTTCATACGGCAGAATCCCCCCCAGTATCTTTTCGCCGTCCAAGGGAAACAGGGGAATCAAATTGAAAAACGCCAGCGCCAGATTGATCAACACCCCGTATTGCGTCACCATGAAGCAGGCCAGAAGAATCGATTCCCCACTGGGAAGATTCAATATGGCGTTTTCGACGGCGCCTATCGTTATCAGACGATACAAGACCGCTAAAACCATCGCCTGCAGGATGTTGCTGACCGGGCCGGCCAGCGCGATAAACATCGAATCGCGCCGCACGTCCTTCAAATTCAGCGGATTCACGGGAACCGGCCGCCCCCAGCCGATGGTGGCGACCATGATGAATAAAATCCCCATGGGATCAAAATGAACCGCCGGATTCAAGGTCAATCGACCCATGCGCGCCGCCGTATCGTCTCCGCGGCGCAGCGCCATCCAGGCGTGCGCCATCTCATGGAAAGAAATAGCCAGCACCAGCATGGCCAGCATCGCGATTCCCGCTTGGGGATTATCCAGAATTCTCCAAAGCATTCTCTACTACGTTCCTCTCTGAGACGAAGGATTCGCGCCCCCGGTCTTCAATCTCCGCATCGACGCCCGAATCGTTTTTTATGTTTTTATCCCTATATAACGATTCATTCTTATAAACGTTCCTACTATTATATCTTTTCCTGACCAAAAGGCCATTAAAGCGCCGCCGGGGCCGCTTTTTGGAAATGAAAATTTTACGATCGCGTGGATTTCTGACAAGGAGCGCAGTCCATGAAAGGGTACGTCGTCCAATTTGATCGAGTCAAAGGCTTTGGATTCATCCGGGCGGAGGGCATGTCTCAAGACGTCTTCGTCCATATCAGCCAAATTCAGAACCGACGCCCCCTGACACCCGGTCAGGATGTTCGGTTTGAGGTGGAAAACACCGGCAAAGGCCCGGCGGCCGTCCGGGTCGCCCCCGGGAAAAAACGAATGTCGCCGTACAAATTCTACGGTTCTATCGCCGCTCTCTTGACCGCCGGATTGACCGCCGCCCTGATCGCCGGCGGCGTTCATGGAGTCGTCGCCTATTTTATCTCGATCAATTCAGCCGCCTTCTTTTTCTACGGCTTTGACAAAATGATTTCCAATTCCACGCAGCTGCGCGTTCCCGAGCGAATCCTGCATGGCCTGGCTTTGGGCGGGGGATCGCCGGCCGCCATGATCGGCCAAAAACTTTTTCACCACAAAACCGTCAAAAAGTCGTTTCAAATCGTTTATTGGATCATCGTGTTCATCCAGATTGCGCTGATTTCAGCCGCGCTTGTCTACGGGGCGGCTTAAATCCGAAAATGCCAATCTATTCGCCTCTGCTTTGCATCTCTGCTTCTTGATGAAAATCGATTCCTCTACTAAAATGGTGGTTTGCTTTATTTTTTTAAATTTGCGAATTATCAAAAATCGGGGGCCAGGAAACCGGCGTATAAAGATTGATTGAGAGGAGTAAAAACGGATGACCCGTGTGGCAATTGGTATCGATTTAGGCGGAACGGACATCAAAGGCGGGTTGGTAGCGGAAGACGGATCCATCATCCAAACATATATCAAATCCACGGAAGCGCATCTCGGGGGGCGTAAAGTCGTAGACCGCATCGGCGATTTGATCCAGGAGATTCTCGACTCGGAGGGCATGCAGGGCCGCCGGGACGATCTGCAGGGAATCGGCATCGGCAGTCCCGGACTCATCGATCAAGAGAAGGGGGCCATCACCCGGCCCGTCAACATCCCCGACTGGGATTACTGGATAAACGTCCGCGAGATCTTTCAGGATCGCTTCGGCTTATTCACCTGGGCCGACAACGACGCCAATGTCGGCGCCCTGGGCGAAGCCCTGTTCGGAAAAGGGAAAGGCCACAAAGTCGTGCTGGCGCTGACGCTTGGAACGGGCGTCGGCGGAGGCATCGTCGTGAACGGCGAGATCTTCCACGGCGCATGCGGATTCGCCGGCGAGTTGGGGCATATCATGGTCAATCCCTCCGGCCCGGTCTGCGGCTGCGGCAACGAAGGCTGCCTGGAAACCTACGCGTCGGCCAGCGCCATCGCCAAATACGCCCAGGATCGCATCCGCGTCGAGCACATCCCCTCCATTCTGAAAGACATGGCTCGGCAGAACGACGGGCAAGTGACTTCGAAAATGGTTTACGAAGCCGCCCTGAAGGAAGATCCCGTCGCCCTGCAAACCGTCGAGCGCGCCGGAATCCATTTAGGCATCGGCATCGCGACCTTCGCCGTCGCCTTCAATCCCGGCATCGTATGCATCGGCGGGGGCGCGTCGAAAATGGGCGACATGCTTCTCGATCATGCGCGTAAGGAACTCGAAAAACGCGTCTTTTTCCATTCCCACTTCGCCACGCCCATCACCCAGGCGGCGCTGGGCAACGAAGCCGGCTTCGTCGGCGCGGCGGGGCTGGCTCTCACAAGCCGATCATGACCCCGGACCGATCATGACTCCGGATGAACTAAAAACATACGCGCAGAACCTAGGCTTTGATGAAGTGCGCATCGCCGGCCCCTCGCCCAAAACGTGGGGCCGGTTTTCTGAATGGCTGAAAAACGGCTTCCATGGCGAAATGCGCTATTTGGCCGATCGCGCCGAAGAGCGCCGCAGCGCCTCCCGTCTTCTCGAATCCGCCCGCAGCGTCATCGTCGCCGCCAAGCGCTATACCGCGGTCGATCCTCCTTCCCCGCCCTCTCTCAACGAAGCCCTGACGCCCGCCGTTTCCCGCTATGCCTGGGGAGACGATTACCATGACGTCGTCGCCGGGGGATTGAAGAAAATCGCCGCCTACATCGAGGATCAAAGCGGCGGCCGGAGCCAAGCCCGCTGGTGCGTCGATACGGCGCCCATTCTGGAAAAAGATTTCGCCGCACAGTCGGGCGTCGGCTGGGTTGGAAAACATACGAACATCCTAAACCGGCGGTTGGGAAACTGGTTTTTTCTGGGCGTCGTAATCACCACCCTGGATTTAAAACCGGACGCCCCGGCGTCCAACCATTGCGGCTCGTGCACGCGCTGTCTCGACGCCTGCCCCACGCGCGCCTTTCCCGCCCCCTATGTCCTGGACGCGCGCCGCTGCATTTCTTATCTGACCATCGAACTGAAGGGCCCCATCCCGCGCGAATTCCGCAAAGCGATCGGCCGGCGCATCTTCGGGTGCGACGACTGCCTGCAGGCGTGTCCATGGAACCGGTTTGCAATCCCCGCGCAGGAAGCCGGCTTTTTTCCGCGCCCCTGGCTGCAGACCGATGATTTGATTCAACTCATGCGGATCACAGAAGAACAATTTCGAATCCAATTCAAAGGCAGCCCGATCAAACGCGCCAAGCGCCGCGGACTGCTGCGCAACGCCGCCGTCGCGCTGGGCAATTCCCGCGATCCTCGCGCCGTCCCGGTTCTCGTGGAAAAGCTCGACGACGCCGAACCGCTGATTCGCGGCCACGCCGCCTGGGCGCTGGGCGAAATCGGCGGGGATCAGGCCCGCAAAGCCTTGACGCTGGGGTTGGAAAAAGAAAAAGACGGTTGGGTTCAAGACGAAATCCAGGAAGCCCTGCTCCCCTGAATCACTTCTTGTCGACTTCGTTTTTGTCGGCCCCTTCTTCGATCCAATGCGCGGGATCGGCGGGGAGCTGCTGGGGCAGTTGATCGTCATGATGCACGCCCAACGACGAAAGCGCCATCAACGCTTTGACGACTTCCTGCTCGTCGCGCTGCTCCACCCCTCGCTTGGCGCGCTGGATCTGTTCGTGCACCAGCATCTCGCGCGGATGATGGTTTCCATCCGGCGTGATGGCGTTCAAATAATGATTCTCCAGTTGCTTGACCATCTGATTCACGTTTTTCCAACTTAAGGGAAAACGCCTCCGCCGCCCGAACGATCCCAACGAGCGATCGAAATAATACAGAAGGCTGAAAAAGATAACCAGCACCACGATCGGCCACCAGAGATGCACCAAAATCGTACCGTAGGCTTTGGTAAACTCAACCAGAAACTCGAGTGCATTCATGCCTGCATAATCCCCGCATCAAAATTCCTGCCTTCACGCAACCTAGAAAGACTATCGACTCCCCCTCGCCCCGTAAAGGACGAAGTCGCCGGGAAAGGCATGAAACTCAGTCGCTTTTTCTTCGCTTGTCGCCCCCCGTCAATTCCAGCGGCCACCCCCGCGCTCTTAGAGCCGAGCGAATAATCTTGATCGTACCGTCCAGCGTCGATTTGGCGATATTGATCGTCAGGTCGTAGGCGAGCGGATCCTCGATCGATTTTTTGAAGTAGCGATAGACAAAACCCGACCGCTCCCGATCGACTTTCTTGATTTCCTCCCTCGCCTGCGATTCGCTCATGCCCTCAAACTGGCATAAATTATCCACGCGGACCGGCAAGGGCGCCGTCAAGCGGACATGATACGCGGCCGTATCCGCCAGAAGAAAATTCGCCCCCCGGCCGAGAATCACCACCCCGCCCTGCAGCGCCGTGGTTTTGACCGCCTCCCCCAACGCGCGAATGTACTCGTCGTGATCGAAGACTCGTTTGGACAGCAGGCTGTTGATCCATAACTCCAATTCCGACCGGTCTTTTTCATCCAGCGACTCCACCAATTCGCTGCGTATTCCCATGTGCCGGGCGATGTAATCCACGATATCCCGGTCGAAAAAGCCGTAATCCAGTTCATGCGCCAGCAGTTTCGCCAAATCCTTGCCGCGGCAGCCGCGCTGGCGCGAGATCGTCACGACCGGCTTGACGTCGGCCGGGCGCTCCAGCGCCTTTTTCTCTTCTTCCCGGGCTTCTTCAAATGCCCGGCGCTCCAGTTCCCATCGCTTGACCTGCCGACTGACGATGACATGAATATCGGACATTTTTTCCCTCCTTGCCTCTGCATCGAAAAACAGGCTTCTTCCACATATATTGTATCATCATTTCCACGTCAATAGGATTATTCCCGGACAACAAATCCGCTTTTTGCGCAAATAATATTTCTTCGTCTCCACCCTTCTGGAAAAGAGTGATAAGATGGATCATACGAATTTTGTGCGCATCGCTTACGATTGGGAGCGTCCGGCCCGGCCGGTGCAGCGGCGGCGCAAATCTTACAGGAGTGACTCGAATGAGCGAAGATCTGAAAACGTTAGCCCAGAATATGCTGAAAACACGTTCCGTCTTCTACATGGCCACCATCGACGACGGCGTTCCTCGCGTCCGCCCCATGACCTGCCTCTACGCCGATCAATTCAAAGTGTACACCTGTTCGCATCGCAGCACCGGCAAGATTCAACAGATCATGAAAAACAACAATGTCGAACTTTGCTTCATGGACGATCAAAATCGGCTGCTGCGCATCACCGGCGTCGCAGAACTGTACGAGGATGAAAAAGCCTGGTCCGTCCTCCCCTTGAATCCCCAGGCCGTGCCTATGTGCGAGGATCCCGACTACCTTCTCATCGCCGTCATTCCCAAAGAAGTCCGCCTCACCAACGATTGGAGCCTCAACTACAAAACCATCCCCCTGCAGTAATCTCCCCGGCGGGAGATCCAACGCCGCCCTGGCGCCATCACGCGCCGGGAAGAAAATCAGCCGAGCCAAGGCGCATAACCGTGCGCCTTTTTTCGTGAGCATTTCAACTCAAAGCAGAAAAACATCCGCTTCGTCTCTCCCGGATCATCATGCAACGATGCATATTTTTAATAGCAATAATCCTCCATTTTTATTATAATCCGAGAGAATTCTTGATATGGGAGGATGATTGGAAAATGAGAAAATCACTACATTCCTTCACCCTGATCGAACTGTTGATCGTAGTCGCGATTATTGGAATCCTCGCCGCCATCGCGGTTCC
>JAFGTC010000092.1 GCA_016934335.1 Candidatus Omnitrophota bacterium
GTTTCAAAGGCTGGTAAGATCTTCCTGTTTTTGCGCTCCGGAATTTTGGGAGAGCGCCTTCTCGATCAGAGGAATATAATGCTGATCAAGAATACGGCTCCAGTCGTAATGCTGCAGCACCCTCTCCCGGCCCGCTTCTCCAAAGATATGGCGCAGCGCCGGATCGTCGATCAAGCGGCGCAGGGCGGCGGCTAATTCGCGCGGATTCCCCGGTTCGACCAGGAAGCCCGTTTTTTCATGCTCAGTGGTTTGCGCCAATCCTCCAATGCGGCTGGCGACGATCGGGACGCCGCTGGCCATGCCCTCCAAGGCGGTGATTCCAAACGGTTCGATCCACGTAGAGGGAACGGCGATGACATCCATCTCTTTGTATAGATCGGGCAAAGCGTTCTGGTCGACCCATCCGCGGTTGATCAGCCAAGGCTTGGAGGTCGTGCAATCCATGGCGGCCGTGTAATGGATTTCAAACGGGATCTGGTCCTTTTCAAGAATTTCGCCCGCTTCGATCAAGACGGGCAAGCCTTTGAGCGGATCGTTGGCGCGGCCCGGCAGAAAGATTTTTACCGGTTCATGATGGGCGCTGCGCCGCGAATCCGGAGAAAAGCGCCGGCTGTCGACGCCGGATGGAATCATGGAGATGTTTTGAACATAAGGCGCCAGTTGTTCGCGCATAAAATCATTATAGACGATGGCGCCGCCAAGGCGCGACAGATTGTTGATCAGTTTGCGCCGGTAGGATTCCGTAAATGCGCCGCCGGCCAAGTATTCCTGGGAAAAATGAAGGACGGGATGTTTATCCTTCAAGCCGGCGGCGATTTGTAAAGCGCGAATCGCCGCGGGCATTCGGCGGAACCAGCATCGGTGGCATTCCAAGGGATTTTTGAGATAGCCTTGATCGCAGATGCGGTTTTCGCGGTATCGATAATAATGAAGATTGATGCAGTGCAGTTCATACGAATAAAAGCGCAGGAAGCAGCGCTCCGGGCCGAATGCAGTGAGGAGGTGATTCTTCATGAAATAGCCGTCCATGATGAAGATCAGATCGGGGCGGAATGTCTGGACGGCTCGCCGGAATCGTTTGATGACGGTTTTGAAATTAAATGTGAAGCGGTTGAACGGGATTTTTTGGGAATCGAAGGGAAGCGATTCGGAGACGGCGCCGCGGGGATAGTACGTTTGAAAATCGGGGTAGAACAGGCAGACCTCCGCTCCCCGGGCCTTCAGGCCGTGGATGACATGATAGGCGTCAATCCAGCATCCGCCCACCGGCGGCCAGTTGAAGGTTAAATCGATAAACGCAATGCGCGGAGACGACGGCAGTATTTGTTCCATGGAAATCACCTGATTTGTTGTTCCCATGGTATGGTACGCACGGCTTTCGCAGCGCTCCAGTGGCGCGGGACGGTCTTTATGAAAAATAAAACCGTTGTAAGAACCATTCTCTCATCAAATTCACCATCCCTTTTTGGAGTGAGGTTCGATACAATGATTCAGAAAGACGCATGGAGACATTGGCGCTGGAAAGGTTTTCAGGGATGGATAACAAAGAAATTGCCCGTCTTTTTTCGGAAATCGCTGAATTGATGGAAATCAAAGGGGAAAACGCCTTCAAAATCAGGGCGTATCAAAAAGCGGTTCGCACGATAGAAAGTTTCACGGAGCCTCTACAGTCTCTTCACGCAGAGGGGAAATTGGAATCGATCGAGGGGATTGGAAAGGGGCTGGCCGGGAAAATCGCCGAAGCGCTGGAGAAGGGTTCTGTGCAGCAGCATCAGGAGTTATTGAAATCCCTCCCGGAAGGGCTTTTGGATCTGCTCGATGTTCCCGGCATGGGGCCGAAGAAAGTCAAGTTGGTTTACGATGAACTGAATATCACCTCTATCGATGAATTGAAGCGAGCGGCGGAAGCGGGCGCATTGCAGTCGCTCCCCGGCATGGGGAAAAAGTCGGAAGAGAAGATTCTCAAAGGAATCGAGCACCGGCAGCAAACGTCCAGCCGTTTTCTCATAGGCGTTGCGGCGCCTATCGCCCAAGAGATTTTGGATCGCATAAGACAAGTGAAAGGCGTGAAGCAGGCGCAGATCGCCGGCAGTTTGAGGCGCGGAAAAGAGACGGCGGGCGATGTGGACATCCTCGTCGCCGCCAAAGCCGGCAAGCCGATTATGGAAGAATTTCTGGCGACGCCCGCGGTTCGGGACGTCCTGGCGAAAGGCGATGCGAAGTCGAGCCTCGTTTTAAACAATGGTTTGCAGGTCGATCTGCGCATCGTTCCCGAAGCCTCGTTCGGCGCGGCGCTGCAGTATTTCACCGGCGCCAAAGAACATAATGTGAAATTGCGCGCGCGAGCCGTTAAACAGAAACTGAAAGTCAATGAATACGGCGTGTTCAAGGTGGATGGGGATGATCCAATCGCCGGGAGTACCGAGGAGGACGTCTATGCATCGCTGGGATTGGTATGGATTCCTCCGGAACTGCGCGAAGGATTGGATGAAATCGAATTGGCGGAGAAAGATCAACTGCCGGCGCTTGTGGAGCGCCAGGATATTCGCAGCGCTTTGCATAATCACACCACGGCCAGCGACGGCCTCATGAGGTTGGATGAACTGGCGGCGGAGGCGAAAAGACGCGGCTATGAATATATCGCCGTCACAGATCATTCGGGCGGATTGGGGGTGGCCGGGGGATTGAATGCGGATCGATTAAAAAAGCAGATGGATGAGATCCATGGATTCAATGAGAAAAAAGGCGGCGTTCCCGTGTTGACCGGTTCGGAGGTGGACATCCGCGTTGACGGCCGGCTGGATTTTCCGGATGACCTGCTGGCGCAGTTGGACGTCGTCATCGCGGCGGTTCATGGATCTCTCGATCAGCCTCGCGAAAAAATCACCAAGCGAATCTGCGACGCGCTGGAAAATCCATATGTGGATATTCTCTCGCATCCGTCCGGCCGCTTGATCGGCCGCCGGCCGCCGATGGACGTCGACTGGGAGGCGCTGTTCGCCAAGGCGGCGGAAACCGGGGTGGTTTTGGAGATCAATGCGCATTACATGCGGCTGGATCTGAAAGATCAACACATCCGCGAAGCGATGAAATACGGAGCGTTATTTTCGATCGATACGGATACGCATGCCGCGGCGGATTTCGACAACCTCGATTATGGCGTGCGAACCGCCCGCCGCGGCCGTCTTGCGGCCAAGGACGTGATCAATTGTCTGCCAATGAAAGATTTTATGCGGTGGAAAAAGAAGCATCGCAGGCAGGGGCGCGTAAACGAGAAAACTCGATAAAGAACGCTTAGCGTTTCACGGCGGCCATCATGGCTCGCTCGCTGGATCTGGAGTATTCGTCCGCGTAAAAATTCCCATAGATTTTTTCGATGGTAAGCCCCGCTTGCTCTCCCAATTGGGAGAGTTCGTCTCCGTCGAACAGCCAGGGATTGTAGAGGTATTGGCGTTTTTCGCCCCGCGAATCGCGGACCTGGATCAGGTTGTGCAGGCGGCGGCCGTTGTCCGTAATGGTTCTTTCTTCCCGAACGAAAAGGTCGGAGCATGAGGATTCGTACACCGGACTTAATCGGGGGGCGATGAAATGCCGATTCATCACATCGATGAGAACTTTGCCGTTGGGACGAAGAAGCCGGGCAAACTCTTTCATGATCTGCAAGTTGTCTATTTCCTTCTCGCCATAGCCGAAACTGCTGAACAGGCAAATAATGAAATCGAATGTTTCATCGCCGAACGGAAGGTTTTGCAAAAGACCTCTGACGAAATCCGGCGGTGATTTTTTTCTCAGAAAAGAGGGAAGGGAAGCGCCGGCTTTTTGCAGCAGGTAGGAGGAAAAATCGAGTCCAACCACGGCATGACCTTGTTTGGATAGATAAATCGAATGCCTCCCGGCGCCGCAGGGAGCGTCCAGGATAAGTTGTCCCGGCCGCCAATGGAGGACATTCTGGCAGAAGGCGATTTCCGCCTCCGTGCGCAGAGGGCCTGTCATATCCTGATAAATGTCCAGGTAATCAGGACTGTTAAAGAATCGAAAACACCATTCGTTTTTAGTTTTGAAATGCATTGTCGGATGAGCGAAAAATTGAGATTTACGTTTTATTCTAAAAGATTTGGAAAAACAATCAACGTTGGTTTTCGCGCAACAATTAAGTTTGAATATTGATACTTGGGTGGAAGGTTTTCTTTTAAAAGCGAAAGAGGTGGAAGAAAAAGGGGCTAAATTAGCGCGGAAGGTTTGTAATTGGCATAGCAAACTTCTAAAGGAAGCCAAGAAAAATTCATAACCGTTTGGAGGGGCGTTTTTATTTTTTATCGGAAAGGATTTTCAGGTCGTCCAGGCGGCATTCGATCATCTGATTTTCTTCCAGACGGACGTTGACGGTGTTTTTCACATAATTCATATTGGCGATAACCCCCATCCCCTCGCTGGTTTCCACAGAAGTTCCGGCGGGGGGGAATTCTCGTTTGGCATCCAGATAATCCTTCACTTCATAGACGAGACAGCACATCAAGCGCCCGCAGAGACCCGATATTTTGGTAGGATTCAGGGCGAGATTCTGTTCTTTGGCCATGCGTATGGTGATAGGATCGAATTTTTGCAGAAATCGAGAGCAGCATAATTCCTGGCCGCAGATTCCATAGCCGCCGATTTTTTTGGATCGGTCTCTCACGCCGATCTGCCGCATTTCGATGCGCGTGCGGTAGATGGCGGCTAAATCCTTGACCAATTCGCGGAAATCGATCCGGTTTTCCGCTGTAAAGAAGAAGCGCATTTTTTTGCCGTCCAAAGTTCGTTCGACGGCGGAAAGAGCCATGGGGAGATCTCGCGAGCGAATTTTCTCCAAAGCGACGCGGTACGCCTCGCGCTCCATGGCGCGATTGTTGCGGACGATGTCGAGATCGTCCTTGTCCGCCTTGCGCAAGACGAACAATTCTTCTTCCGGGGGAAGTTCCTCCTGCCACGAGTAGGGCTCCGATTTGACTTTGGCCACTTCCACGTCCCCGTCCGATTCAACTACGCAGAACTGCCTGGCGTGCAAATCGATCTGTTCTTCTCTGAAGCGAGCCGTGATTCGCCGCTCGCGGATTTTGACATCGATAACATTCATTGCCTGACACCTGAGAATTTCTTGAAACTGTTGCTGATGCTTGAGATGTAAACCAAAATGACCGAATTGTTGGAGTTGAAAAACGCACCCAAGCCCGAATCACGCTTTTCTTTGATCTTTATGGCCGTCCCCAGAACAGGAATTCTACTCGTCATAGAATACTTTGCTAGGTTGGACATTGTCAATGTTCAATAAGACTAGTTCAATAAAACCAAGAGATATTCTCTGGATGATCAGACGCCGCCTGCTATAATACCAACGTTGATCAATTTAGATGGAATTTTTTTCATGGAATCATACGATCCAAAATCAATATCCGCTCATTCACGCGGATCGTCTCATCGAGTGCTCAAATACCATTTCACTTCGCTCGGCTGCCCTAAAAATTTGGTCGAGAGTGAAGAGATGATGGCGCAATTGGCGATATCGGGCATGGTGTTGGTGCATAATCCTGAGGAAGCCGATCTGTTAATCGTCAATACCTGCGGATTTATCGCTCCTGCGAAGGAAGAGTCGGTCGACGTCATACTCGAATTATGCCATCTGCGGCGTAAAAATCCCTGGCAAAGGCTGATTGTCGTCGGTTGTCTGGTGCAGCGCTACCGGAAGGAATTGAAAGAAGAACTCCCCGAAGTGGATGTTTTTATCGGCGTGGATGATAAAGACGACTTTTTGAAATCGGCCTGGAGTGCGTTCGACCGCCCTTTACAGAATCCGATCAACACAGTCTTTCCATTCATGCCCCGCTTGCTGACGACGCCCCCGCATATGGCCTATCTGCGCATATCGGACGGATGCTTTCATAAATGCAGTTTCTGCGCTATTCCCAAAATTCGCGGGACGCTTCGTTCGCGTCCGATCGAGGAAATTGTCGCCGAAGCTAAATCGCTGGCGGCGGGCGGGGTTAAAGAACTTGTCATTGTTTCGCAAGACACAACCTCGTATGGGATCGATTTGTATAATCGCTTGGCCATCACCGATTTATTGATCCGATTGGAAGAGATCGAGGATCTCGAGTGGATTCGTCTCATGTATCTCTACCCCCATTTGGTCAATCGAAAATTGATCCAGTATTTTTCCCGCAGTCAAAAATTGACGTCTTACGTGGACTTGCCGATTCAGCATGGAGATCCCGAAATACTCAAACTCATGAATCGCGGAGCGACCGTGATTCATATCCGGCGAGCCATTGAGAAACTGCGCGAAGTGCGGCCTGATATGACGATCCGCTCCACCGTGATCGTCGGCTTTCCCGGCGAGAAGCAGCGCCATTTTGAAAATATGATGCGTCTATTGGAAGAACTTGATTTCGACCGCCTTGGCGTGTTCAAATACTCCAAGGAGGACGGCACTCCAGCGGAATTACTGCCGAATCACGTTTCGGATCGAATCAAAGACAAGCGATTTCAAACTGTTTTCGACTGGTCCATGGAAAAAGCCCTGCAAAGAAACCAGCGCTTCATCGGCGAAATCATGACTGTCTTAATCGACGGCAAAGACGCCGGGGGAGACGGCTACTGGGGGCGATATCAAGGACAAGCCCCGGAAGTAGACGGTCAAGTCTATGTTCGGGGTGGCCAGATTATTCCGGGCCGGTTTGCGCCGGTTCGAATTTCGGAAGCAGATGAAGAAAATCTGTTCGGATATATCCATTCGGATATCAACATTGTGAACGCATGATAAAAAAATGCCCCCCCTTCACGCCGCCGCCCCCCCAATTGCAGAACGCTGCTTGGGACCAGAAAATATCGTATGTTATCGCATCGACGTTTTGGACAGGCCATTTGCCCGCCTCGGGAACCTGGGGCGCCCTGGTCGCCTGGATTTTGCATACGTTCCTGTTCCCGAACGCATTGACGCTGGAGAATTGGCCGATCGCCTTGAGTCTGCTTGGAGCCGTGATTCTGATTGGAATATGGACGGGCGATCAGGTCGAAAAAATGACGGGGATTAAAGACGATTCTCGAGTGACGGTGGATGAAGTGGCGGGCTATTTTCTCGCCGTGCTTTTTGTTCCAGCGGGATGGCAATATACGGTTCCCGCTTTCCTGTTAGCGAGGGCGTTTGACATCCTTAAGCCGCCGCCCGCCAATGCCTTGCAAGGCTTGAAGGGAGGCTTGGGAATCATGGTGGACGACCTGATCGCCAGCGTCTATGCTGTTTTAATCATGCATTTTGGACTTTATTTACTCGGAGTCTATTGATAGGTCTTGGCTTGAGAGCAAGTCGATATATAATGTTTTCACCGCAAGGTTAAAAGGTCAAAGAAAAAGCGCTGGTGGCTCAATTGGATAGAGCACCTGACTACGGATCAGGAGGTTACAGGTTCGAATCCTGTTCAGCGCACTTTGATTTTACTTGACTTACGTACGATCCCTTACCCACCCTCAAAATCCAAAGCTAACCCAGAGCTAACATCCGAGCGAAAAAAACTTGGTTTTCCTTATTATTCTCTTTCTTTATAATCATTGAAATCAATTGCATGCACGTTTGTGGACGCCATTTTTTTTCATACCTTTGATTGAAAATCGCAGGGGAATTTATATTTGGGTAAATACTTAGAAATTAATAACTTATAATAAAAAACCAGAGTTGCATGTAATTTTTCTTTAAAAACACTATTGACAGACGAGTGCATTGAAGTAGAGTAATGATTGTCCTCTGATAAAACAAGGCAATCGCAAGGCCGCGATTTTCTTGCGCGACAGATTCGCCGGGGGAAGCCGCATTCAAACGGATTTGAGCAGCGCCTCGGATCCGATTATGGTGGAACCGACAAGGGGTCGGATAGATGATTTTTCTCATCTATTCGGCCCTTTTTCTTTATACGAAAATAAACGTAAAGGAGTAAAAATATGTCAAGCGTATTAAACGAAAGAGAAGCCGCGCGAATGCTGGGGTTGTCTGTCAGGACATTGCAAACGTGGAGACGTGTCGGTGGCGGCCCGCGATATGTATCCCTATCCCGCCGCGCAATTCGATATCGCATTGCGGACATCGAAGAATGGATGGATCAACGTGTGGCGCAAAATACCACGGAAGCCGAACAGAATCGACGGGAATATACATCCCGGGAAAGCGAGAATAAAAATGTCAAACACCTGGCGCAAAGATAAGGCTGGCCGTTGCCCGCGGCCAGCCCAAACGGAAAAACAAAAAATCCACTATATCGGCAATCATACGCCTCACTCAGAGCAGTACAAGGCATCAGAAGATCTTGAGGAATTACTCGCCCTGATAATCAACATCGGAATTCACGCACAGCGGAAGATCAACGGTACGGGCGGAGACGATGCTGTCATACTCAAAAACTCTCGAGCGGCTGGGACATTAGTGAAAAAGCGATTAAAGATTTATTGGAATCATTGCACGGATACGATCATTTAACAAAGCAAAACCGCCGGTGGTGTCGGCGGTCGGAAGCGGGGGGATCAGGCAAGAAAGGATCGATTTTTCTATGTTTATTATAGCATGTATATTCCAAGTAAACAACTCATTTCCGTCACTCTTACTCAATGCAGGAAGGGAGGCGGACCATGTCTGATATTAAGCGATTCAATTCTCAAAACCCATGCCCGATTTGCGGCGGCCATGAAGGGCTGCCGCGAGGCCAAGGCGTCCGGTGTTATGGATACAGGCTTGCCGATGGGAATGTTGTCTGTACAAACGACCAGCATTCCCGTGACCGGACGGTAATCAAAGAAATGCCCGAAAGCGGCGGCTGGCTTCATCGCCCGCCGAATGTTGAGGCGAAGCCTAAATTATCGACCAATGGGCAACAGCGCAAGAAGATCGCCGCCGTCTATGATTATAAAGATGCCAAAGGCGTTCTTCGATACCAGCAAGTACGGTTTGAACTGCTCGATGAGGCAGGCAATCCACTTATCGATCCCGCCACCGGGAAGCGGAGAAAAACTTTCGCCTTACGCCGCCCTGATGGGAAGGGCGGTTATATTTATAACATGAAGGGCGTTGAGCGCCTTCCATACAACTTGCCCGAATTAATCGACGCTGATCATGAAGCGACCGTTTATCTTTGCGAAGGTGAGAAGAGTGTCGAGGCATGCCGGGAAAAAGGTCTCATTGCTTCGTGTAATTCGGAAGGCGCAGGAAAGTGGCGCAAGGAATTGAATCAATATTTTCGTCTTCGGGATGTCGTTATCATTCCAGATAATGATGACGAAGGCCGAAAGCACGCTGAGCAAGTCGCTCGAAATCTTCTTGATGAGGCGCTATCAGTAAAAGTATTGAGTTTGCCCGGTCTGCCGCCGAAAGGCGACGCCGTCGAATGGTTTGCCGCAGGCGGAACGGCGGAAGAGTTACAACGGCTGGCGGCTAAATGCCCGGAATGGGATCCCACCGAAGCGGAAGCGGAAGAGATCGAGATTGATGTTGACGAAGATGAAGAATCGCCCGATCCCTGGCCGAAGCCGCTGAAAGACGAAGCGTTTCATGGAATCGCTGGCGACTTCGTTAAATTGGTAGCGCCGCACACGGAAGCCGATCCCGCCGCCGTGTTGCTTCAATTTTTGACCGCATACGGGAACTGTATAGGCCGGCATGCCCATTTCCGGGTTGAGGCTGATACGCATTACATGAATTTATTTTGTGCTTTAGTCGGCGAAACGAGCCGGGGTAGGAAGGGTACAAGTTGGGGATACGTCCGGCGTCTTTTTAAATCCGTTGATGTCGATTGGATTTCCGAGAGGGTAGTTTCCGGTCTATCCAGCGGTGAAGGATTGAAAACCAGCGTGCGCGATCCCTTGGAAGACAAGGATGGGACCCTAAAAGATTCCGGCGTAACAGACAAACGGCTGCTTGTGCAAGAGCCAGAATTTGCTTCCGTCCTGCGGGTGATGGCGCGAGAAGGCAACACCCTATCGGCGACGATCCGCGATGCATGGGACACAGGCAATTTGCGAGTACTGACAAAGAATAATCCGATTAAGGCGACGGATGCACATATTTCAATCTTAACGCATGTTACAAAGGGCGAGTTGTTGAAGCGGCTGAATGAGACGGAAGGCTCAAACGGCTTTGCTAATCGCTTCATGTGGGCGGTCGTGAAACGGTCAAAACAACTGGCTTTTGGCGGACGTCTTGAAGAGGGCGCTTTGTCGCCGATCGTCATTCAATTGGAAAGCGCGATTCGATTCGGGCGGGAAGCCAAGGAAATTGGAATGGACGACGCCGCAACGAGGATGTTTGAACAAGTCTATCCTTTTCTATCAAGAGAGATTCCAGGGATGTTGGGCGCATGCACCTGTAGAGCGGAAGCACAAGTGCGGCGGCTTGCTTGCATTTATGCCCTGTTGGATCGGAAGGACATTGTTGAGACCGAGCACCTTTCCGCCGCCTTGGCGGTCTGGGAATATTGCGAAGATTCAGCAAGATATGTATTTGGCGAGTCTACGGGCGATCCTGCCGCCGATATGATCCTTGACGCCTTGCGGCGATCCAAAAACGGTATAACAAGAAAACAGATTTACGAGTCAGTGTTTCAAAAAAACAAGCCGAAAAAAGAAATCAAAGCCGCTCTTCGCATCCTTGAATCGGCGATGTTGGCGCACTTTCGAAAAGAACAGACGAAGGGACGTCCGAGCGAGCGTTGGTTTGCCAGTACGTCTACGTGTTAAACGTCTTAACGTGTTAAGGGTCAAAATAAATTGACTTAATGCAGTAAACACGTTTAACACTTAAGGGTGCAAAGGCGTAAACATGGATTACTTAGAGATTGTCCGCGAGCATACAAAAAAATCTCAGCCTTCGAATTCCGAATCGATCACTTGCAGCGAAGCGGTGAAAATGATCGCCGCGGTCCAGACTCGGTTGAATAAGATCTGGCCCGATATTGAGCCAGGCTGGGATGCCCAGGATCATGTAAACGAAACGGTCAGGGCGGGCGACCGAAGCGCGTTTTACCTGGCGTTAAAGGATTGGGAAAACATCGAGAAAGAGCGAGTCCAAGGTTCGAGGATCGGCAAGTGATTTTCCGCATACGCCCAAGAATGCTTTATCGACAGACCAGTTTATGGATAAAAAAAATAAGAGAAAGGAATTCATAAAAATGTTCATTGATCCGCAATTTAAGTCGCATATCCCGGCATTGCGCGACGATGAGAAAAAGACGCTGGAAGAAAGCCTCGTGCGCGACGGCTGCCGCGATCCGCTTGTGGTGTGGCAGGGTACAAATGCTTTGCTGGACGGCCACAATCGATATGAGATATGCCGGCGGCTGAATATCCCATTCAAAATCACAAAGATTTCCCTGCCGGACCGGGACGCGGCCTTGGCGTGGATCGAGGATAATCAATTGGGCCGGCGTAATCTGACGCCAAATCAGTTTGCGTATTTTGTTGGCAGAAAGTATAAGCGGCAGAAAAAAGCATCAGGTGGCAGGGCGGATAGAGACTTTTCGGGTGGTAAAAATGACCACCCCAAAACCGCTGAATCCATAGCCAAAGAGCACGGATTAACAGAGAAGACTGTCAGAAATTCCGCCGCCTTCGCCGACGATGTGGACGCGATCGCCGATGTGGCCGGCGACGAGGTGAAGCAGAAGATTCTGTCCGGCGAAGAGAGGATGACGCGTGAAATAATTCATGAGTTGGCTACCGATAGAGACTACTTGGAAAAATATAAACGTTTAGATAATGATTGGTTGGAATTTCAGAAAAAAAAAGATGGCGTCCTTGCCAAAAAATGGACGGGTGATCAAGAAAGTAATACGCCGGAAAAATATATTGAAGCGGCGCGCGCCGTGATGGGAAGCATCGATCTTGATCCGGCGTCTAATGACTTTGCGCAAAAAACAGTAAAAGCAAAAAAATATTATACGAAACACACCGATGGACTCCATCATCCCTGGGAAGGAAATATTTTTTTAAATCCACCTTATAGTCATCCAGAGATAAAATTTTTTGTTGACAAACTTTTATCAGAATTAAAGCCCAAACAGCAGGCGATATTGCTAACAAACAACAATACGGATACTAAATTTTTTCACAAGGCGTCTCATCAAGCGAGCGCTATATGTTTCACAAGAGGAAGGATTAATTTCATAAAGCCGGACGGTCAAGTTTCGAGCCCGACCAATGGGCAGGTGTTTTTCTACTTTGGGGAAAACACAAAAAAATTTATTGAATATTTTGATGAGTTTGGATCTATATCAGATCCATGGAAATCAAAAATGATTGCCTCGGCGAAGCGGCGGCTGGCGCAGATCCAAAACTTTTTGAAAGGAAAAGGGAAGACGCATGGGAAATGAATTGAAAATCCATCCAGCCGCTGACAAATTCCCAATGATGGATAGTAAGCGGTATGAAAGCCTAAGAGAAGATATCCGCGTGAATGGGTTGCGCGAGCCGATTATATTAATGGACGGTATGATTCTCGATGGGCGCAATCGGTATATGGCTTGCCGAGAATTAGGTGTTAAGCCAAAAACAATAAATTATAAAGGAAATCCTTTTGCGTGTGTTTGGAGTTTAAACGGCGAGCGCCGGGATTTGTTGGCCGAGCAACGGTATTTGATATGGCTAGAATGCGACAGAGAAAAAAATATTTGGGAGGATGAACAGAACAGAATCAAGGAAAGGGCTAACCAAAAACGTAGCGAGGCGACGACAAAACAGCATGAGGTTAGTAAGCCTTATGCTGGGGAAAAAAAGCCCGAGATGGTAGTCCAACAAAATGTTGGAGAACCATCTTCTCATACTTCCGAAATAACGAAAAAAAAGGCAGAGGCTTCGAAGACCAATGCCGGCGCGGTCGCTCGCGGCAATGTCTTGGACGAAAAGCGTCCAGATCTCGCCGAGAAGGTGCGGATGGGCGAGATGAAGCCCGCCGAAGCGCACCGGGAAATGAAGAGGGATCAAGTCAAAAAGAAGTGCCTTGGAAAATAGATTGGCCGCCACGGCCATAAGAGGATTCTACGCATCTTTCGCTTTTTTCTTTTAGGCCGCACCGTTTGCATTCTGCTGTCCACCTTAATACTTATAGCGAAACCGATCCTCAGTTAAATTCTTCGCCCAACAAATCCGTCTGGATGCGCCGCCGGATCGCAGAAGCGCGGTCTGGGCATTCTTCATTGATAATCTTGACGAGTTTCTCAATGCTGCCGTTGATGTCGACGCTGAAGTTGTCGCGGTACATGTTCGGCTTGAGGCCCTTGAGCAGGAAGATGATGAGGGTGTCGCTGTATTTGCGGACTTGGCCGACGACCTCGCCGCGATAGTAGACAGGCTCGAGCACGCCTTCGAAGGCGCGGCGTCGAGCCTCGAATTCGAGCACCTCCGACGCTTGTCTGATAGCGTCATCCCACTGAGTAGCGAAGTCGGAATCGGTATGACGATGGTTATACGCAGTCTGCCTTGAAATCCCGGCGGCCTTAGCAGCAATGCTGACGATGCCGCAGTCTTGCATGACTTTTATAAATGTTTTTTTATTCGTCAACCGCGGCAATCATCCCGCGGCTATGATCGATTCCTTTTACCCTGTTATGCAATCCTTAGTTCCTATATTACTTGTATAATATAGAATCCTTCGATTCCGCCAAAAAAATCAATAGATCAAAAATTGAATGATCGTTATCAAAATATGACTGAATATTCTTAAATATAATGGAGATATTGACATCCCCCTTTCTCATATTCTGATTTATAACTGCAGTATTATCCAGCCTTAATCAACGTAAATCAATCAAATTCAACTTTTTGGCATCCTTTTTGTATATGTAATTGGTCAATTAAATTTTTTTTTGAAAACAATCGTCTTTTCATAAAATATCGGAATACATTTTTTGTCAAATATCATACGATAGGCCTCAAAAAATTATTACGGAAAGGTTATTTTATTTTTTTAGAAAAAAATAAAATAGGCTTGTGCTATGAAAAACAAATATCTTGCGCATATACATGATCAGGATTTTCAAAGAAGCCAATCTCTCATTGATCATCTTCAAAATGTCGCCCAAAAATGCGCCGTCTTCTCCCAATCCACGTTTCATCAAGATAACAACTTCCAGGATTTGTCGTTTTTTTGCGGCTTGCTTCATGATGCGGGAAAATATCGCGAAGCGTTTCAAGACTATTTGGCCGGGAGACGAGAAAGAAACCATGACACTCATCACGCCATATTTGGGGCGGCGATCGCATGGCGATTTCTTCAATCTCCTTTGGCGGCTCTCTGCATTCAAGGACATCATTCCGGACTCCATAACGGCGAATTAATAAAAAACGACATCGATAAAATCGACGAGGATATACAGAAAATATTCGATTGTCTTCTGGCTGATTATTGCAGCGACAAAATCCCTATTTTTCCGTTGTGCTCTAATGATTCTCTTACTGTTGAGTTTCAAACGCGCATGTTATTTTCATGTTTGATTGATGCGGATTGGCTGGATACGGCGGAATTCTTTGGTGCGGATCTTTGTTCTCCCACCATTCTCGCCCCAGATATTTTGTTAGACCGCCTGCAATCTCATGTCACAGAATTATCGACGAACCCGGATTCGAATATCCAACAAATTCGCCGTTCCATCTTTTCTTCATGCCTGGAAGCCGGTTCGAAGTCTCAAGGATTCTTTTCGCTTACAGTTCCAACCGGCGGAGGGAAAACTTTATCCATGATGGCCTTCGCCTTAAACCACGCCAAGGTTCACAACCTGCGGCGCGTTATTGTCGTGATTCCCTATCTTTCCATCATCGAACAAAACGCCAAAATCTATCGAGATGTTTTTGGGGATGAATTCGTGATCGAACATCATTCCTCGGTAAAACTTGACGAAGTCGGCGGAACGGAGGAAGAACAAAAGAAAAGAGAATGGGAGCGGAAATTGTCAATCGAAAATTGGGATGCGCCCATTATCGTAACCACATCGGTTCAATTGATCGAATCTCTATTCTCCAACAAACCCGGACCTTGTCGAAAACTTCACAACATCTCCAACTCCGTCATCCTTTTTGATGAAAGCCAACTGATTCCCTTCCATCTGCTCGAGCCTTGTCTGGATGTTTTTCACGAACTCGTTTCATCGTACGGCTGCTCCATCCTTTTCAGTTCGGCGACGCAGCCGAGTTTCACATGTAAAAATATTGCCTCATTATTGAAAAACTATGAGATTCATGAAATTATTTCAAATTCATCTTCTCTATATCAAAACTTGAAGAGAGTCCACTTTAATTTCGATTTGCTCGACGATTCGCTTTCATGGAATAAACTGACGCAAAAAATCACTCAACATCCTCAGAAACAAGTTTTAACTGTCACCAATATCCGCAGACATGCTTTCGATCTCTATGAGAATGTTAAAACGCATTTACCAAGCGAAGAGCACGATTCTCTCTTTCACCTATCATCCGCCATGTGCGCTGAACATCGGTCTGATATATTGGGCTCAAAAGAAAGCAGAGATGATCGGACGATTCACGGGCGATTGAATCTTCACCTTCCTTGTTATTTGGCATCGACCCAATTGGTAGAAGCCAGCGTGGACATCAATTTTCCTGTCGTTTATCGCGCCTTAGGGCCCTTGGATAGCATTGTCCAGTCGGCGGGTCGATGCAACCGAGAGGGAAAACTGGATGCTGGAGAGGTCATCGTATTCAATCCGGACGTTTCGCCGACTCTCCCGCAAGGACTTTATTCGACGGCGACTAATCTTACCTCCGTGATCCTTCAACGGATTACACCCGATCAATTGGCATGCGATCCAGGGATTTTCGAGTCGTATTTCAACCAATTGTATCCGCTGACCAATACAGGTGATGAAATTCAGCGAGCGCGAAAGAAATTGCAATACCAAGTCGTAGTGAAACAAGCCAAAGTTATTAAAGAAAATTCCGTGTCGATCATTGCGCCTTATGGCAAAGCGATTGAGCGAATTCGGAATATCAAGAAAGAAAACCATTTCACACAATCTGATTTGCGCTTTTTCCAGCGATATATGGTGACTGTGTATCAGCAGGATTATTTCAGACTATCTAATCTTCAAGGCATCGATAACCTGCTTCCGTGGATCGAAATCCCTGTTCTACGGGAAGGGTTTTATCATCAAACATTTGGAGTGATTATCGACAAAATACCTGTGGAGGATTGTATCGTATGACAAACAAACTTATTCGCCTAATAGTTTGGGGAGACTTCGCCTGTTTCACTCGGCCCGAGTTAAAAGTGGAGCGCGTATCCTATCCCATTATGACGCCCTCCGCCGCCCGAGGAATATTGGAAGCGGTTTATTGGGAGCCACAGTTTCACTATCTTGTGCGAGAAATCTCATCGGTCAAACACCGGACAAACGACGGCTTCGACTATGGAAAAGGAAACTGGTTCTCTTTTCGCCGTAATGAATTACAAGCCGTCACCAGTATGAGCACGGCCAAAAGCGCTATGAAAGGAATGCAAGCGCCGTCAAAACTCTACATCCATGCGGGCGGAGGCGCAGAGGATGCGACGCAGAGAAACACCTTGGCGCTCCAGCGAGTCGCCTATCTGATAACGGCAGAGATTCATTTATCCAAAATTGCCGATCCGGCTCGTTGTAATTTTCAAAAATATTATGACCGCTTCCGCTCTCGCGCAGAAAAAGGGAAATGCTTCTACCGCCCCTGCCTGGGATGTCGAGAATTCGCTGCTGATTTCGAATGGTGCGAGAATCCAAATACTCTCGATTACGTTCCTTGGGAAGAGGATTTGGGAATCATGCTTTACGACGTCTTCGATCCCGCCATGCGAAATCAGGGCTTCGCCTGGCTCAAAGACGAGGAACTGCCTTCCAGCAAAAAGAAACGAAAACAAAGGCCCTTCAACGGGAAACTCGTCAAACCTCAACCAGTATTTTTCCGAGCCAAAATCGAAAGCGGAAAGATGAATTGTCATCCGGACGAAGTCGAACTTCTCCGAAGTGCAGCTTAGGAGCTTTCGCCATGCTGCTTCAAGCGCTGTATGAATTCGCGGAACGGTCCGATCTATTCTCATCTCAATCCTTTGAAGAGAGATCGGTTCGATGGATCATCCCTTTAGATAAAGACGGGAATATGATCTCCAACGGATTGATAGAAATCACAGGAGAACGACCCAATAAAGGGAAAATGTTTGCCTGTCCCCGCACCATACGCTCTAAAAAAGGAGGAGGCGTCTCGGAATTCTTGACAGATACTATTACTTCTGTTTTTGGATTTGATAGCGATCCGGATAAATTATCAGAACAACCTGCAAAGAAACAAAAGACGCGCATCGATAACAATCAAGAGAAATTCCGAGATTTTTGGCGTCAAATTGAAGAGGGATGCGAGAGGACAAAATCGTCTTGTCTATCCGCCATGCTGAAATGGCGTCAGAAAACATTCCCTCATGACATGCAGAATGAATCTCCTCCTTTTCTGCGCTGGGGAACGCAAATCGGCAAAGAAGGGGACAAAGAAAAATGGATTATTCACACATCGGCAGGAGAAAAAATATTAGGCCCAGGCGATCGATTCACTTTTCAGGTCGATGGACAACTCGTTTTACTCGATAATCAACTGAGGAATTATTGGGAAAACGATGTATCTCGAAAAGAACTCGAAAATCGAGATGAACGCGTTCAAAGAAGTTTCTGCATCCTATCCGGCAAACAAAACCTGCCATTGTCAATTAGTCATCCAGCTATTAAAAACATCCCCGGCGCTATGGCGAATTCGTATATGGTTTCGTTTTCATCGCAAAAAAAAGGGGATGTTTGCTCCTTTGCCTCATTTGGATGGAAAAAAGGAGAAAACGTTCCTATTTCAACTCGGGGAGCCGATGGGTATTCGCTTGCCTTAAATGAATTATTATCGAATTCGGATCATAACCTTCGACTGGGTCCATCGGCGATTTGCTTTTGGACTCGAGAAAATAATGAATTCAACAGTGATTTGGTCAATTTATTCAAAAAACCTTCTCCACTCGTGATCAAGCAATTCTTTCAACGCTGGAGCATGGGTATTAACGATGCCATCTTGGAGCAAGATCGTTTTTATTGCATTTCCTTAAGCGGCAATGCAGGACGTACGGTAGTAAAGCGCTGGTTTGACGCTTCATTGCGAAACGCGTCAAATAACGTATCACAATGGTTCGACGATCTTCAAATAGAAGAAATGCCGTCGAAAAAAGAAGCGACGCCATTATCGATTTATCGATTGGCCTGCACAACCGTTCGGGATGCAAAAGATTTACGATCAGAAATCCCCATTCTGTTAGTCTCCGCCGCCCTGGAGAACAATCCACTTCCTCTCATATGGCTCAAGCCGATTTTACATCGCTTTCATTGTGATTTAGTCAATCCGGATAAAGGCTTTGCCTTGAATCCTTCGCGCTTTGCCTTAATCAAAATCATTTTAATCCGCAACCGGAAAGGAGATGCTTTTATGCCTACCCCCGCCTTAGCTGAAACGCTAGACAAGCCATACAACCTGGGACGACTCATGGCGGTTTTGGAACACTTACAAGACGCCTCCTTCGAATTTCAACTTGAAGGAGCTGGTGTTGTAGACAAATACTATGGGACGGCCTCATCCGCGCCGGCCACTATTTTTCCACTTCTTTTGCGTTTGGCTCGCCACCATCTGCGCAAACTGGAACGGTCCGGGGAGAAGGGCAAAACCAGGAAATTTTTCATCGAGAAATCCATGCGAGAAATCATGGCGTTGATTCAACCCGATGAAAATGCAGCGCCTCCTTCGTTTCCACGAATTTTGAGTTTGGAAGAACAAGGACGTTTTGCTCTTGGATTTTATCAACAAAAAGTACATGAAGCCCAGCAGCGCAATCAAAGCAAAAAAGAAAACGAATAATTAAAAAGGAGATTACCCAGATGAACAACGTTCTCACCAACCGACATGATCTATTCATTCTTTTCGACGTCACCAATGGCAATCCCAACGGCGATCCTGATGCAGGCAACATGCCTCGAATCGAACCGAACACCAATCGCGGCTTGATTTCCGATGTCTGCATCAAACGAAAAATCAGAAACTATGTCATGGAATTTCCACCAGCGTCTTCCAACGGATCTTCCAATAAATTCGATATCCAAATTCAACAGGGAGTCGTTATTGAAAGACAATTGACCGAAGCGATCCAATCCGCTTCGAACGACGAATCTTTGAAAGGATGCTGCGAACCGGAAAAAGTCAAAAATTGGCTTTGTCGTCAATTTTATGATATTCGTACTTTTGGAGGCGTTTTATCGACGGGACAGGACATCATGAGAGGTTCGGCGTACGGTCAGGTTCGCGGGCCGGTTCAATTCACTTTCTCTCAATCCTACGATCCTATCACGCCGCTGGAAGTGTCCATCACTCGCTGCGCCGTGACAAAGGAATCCGATGCGGCCAAAGAGCGAACCATGGGCGATAAGCATATCGTTCCTTACGGTCTCTACATGGCCAAAGGATATGTCTCGCCCGCCTTCGCTCAAAACACCGGCTTCACTCAACAGGACTTCGATCTTCTGATCGAGGCGCTGACTCACATGTTCGAACACGACCGCTCCGCCGCTCGGGGAGAGATGGTTGTCCGAGCCTTATATGATTTCGAACATGTAGGGACGCAAGGCGATAAAAATCCGGATCAAAACAAGCGAGAAGCCAAACTGGGATGCGCGCCGGCGCACAAATTATTCGAAACCGTCCATGTGCAATTAACAGAAGGGAAAACCTTCCCCAGCGGCTTTGACGATTACGAACTAACCTGCGCTTTCCAAGAAGCCGATTTTCCCGGTGTGAAATTGAATCAGCATCTATAAATTGATGTTTCTCGACTGTCGGGGAGTCGTCGAATCGACTCTCCGACAGTCTTTGATGAAAGATCGGCTGCGAGAAAAGTAATGTCAGATGAAGACAATCTAATCCCGGTTTCCGCAATCGCTCACATGGCGTTCTGCCCTCGGCGCGTCGCTCTGATTTATATCGAACACGTTTGGGAGGAAAATATCGCCACCCTTGAAGGCGCTCATCTTCATGAACGAGTGGATCGCGAAGGACGCGTCGAATCGCGCGGCGACGTCCGCCTTGTACGCGGTTTAAGGCTGCGGTCAATGCGATTAGGTTTGACCGGCAAAGCCGATATGATTGAATTTCACCGACTCGCTCATCATGACGACCCCCAAACCGGCGTCGAACTGCCGCACATCTCAGGGCGATGGCGCCCCTTTCCAGTTGAGTACAAACGCGGCAAATTGCGCAACGAAGAAGGCTATATCGCCCAACTCTGCGCTCAGGCGCTTTGCCTGGAAGAAATGCTGGGCGTTCCTGTTCCAAATGGAGCAATTTTCTTCGGCAAGACTCGACGACGCCTGGACGTGAAATTCGATGATGCTCTTCGCCAGAAAACCGACCGACTCACAACGCAATTGCATCAACTGTTCCGCTCAAGCCAAACCCCGCAAGCCCATTTCCAAAAAAAATGCAATTTCTGTTCATTGAAAAACCTGTGCCTTCCCAAAGCCATGAAAAGCCGCCATAACGCCCACTGGTATATATCCACGATATTTGAACATCCAACCGAGGAGGATTCCCTATCGTGAAACGATTGCTTAACACACTCTACGTAACGACCCCCGGCGCTTATCTATACAAGAAAGGGGAAACGGTATGCGTCCGCATAAAAAAAGAAAACAGATTAAGCCTCCCCATTCATAATCTTGAAGGCATTGTCTGCTTCGGCGCTGTAACGTGCAGCCCTCCGCTTATGGGATTCTGTGGAAAACGCAACGTTTTTATTTCTTTCCTCAGCGAATATGGACGCTTTTTGGCCCGTGTACAAGGTCCGGTTTCGGGAAACGTTCTTCTTCGCCGCGAACAATTCCGACGCGCCGACAATCAAAACCAAACCGCCTGCATCGCTCGGTCTTTTACCCTCGCTAAAATCGCTAATAGTCGAGTCGTCCTCCAGAGAGCGCTGCGCGATTATCCTACTGGAGCAAATGCGCAAAGTCTCAAACAAACTCAAACTAGGCTCTCATTTATCATGGATAAACTCCGCAATTCCATCCCCCTTGAAGAAATACGAGGAATAGAAGGCGACGCCGCTCGCACATATTTCTCTATGTTCGATCATCTCATCCAAGCGCAAAAAAAAAATTTTTTCTTTCATGAACGCACTCGTCGACCTCCATTGGACAACCTCAACGCCCTGCTCTCTTTTTTATATACGCTGCTATCGCATGACTGCGCTTCCGCTTTGGAGTCTTGCGGACTCGATCCCCAAGTGGGCTTTCTGCACTGCGATCGTCCTGGACGCCCCGGATTGGCATTGGATCTTATGGAAGAATTTCGCGCCTTTCTTTGCGACCGATTGGCGCTTTCTCTCATCAATCGGAAACAAATTAAAGAAACAGGTTTTTTGAAGACAGAAACAGGGGCCGTTTTAATGAATGACGCCACGCGAAAAACTGTCCTGACGGCGTATCAAAAACGCAAACAAGATGAACTGATACATCCCTTTCTCAACGAACGCATCGAGGTCGGTTTGCTTCCTTTCATTCAATCCTTGCTATTAGCTCGATTTCTTCGAGGCGATCTGGATGCTTACCCTCCTTTTCTATGGAAGTAAACAATCATGATGATTCTCATCACCTACGACGTATCAACCGAAGATGCAGCAGGGAAAAAACGCCTGCGCCGAGTCGCCAAAACCTGCTCCGACTTTGGGCAGCGCGTACAAAACTCGGTCTTTGAATGTCTGGTAGATCCAACGCAATGGACCATCCTGAAAAAACAACTTACGGAGGAAATAGATCCGTCATTAGACAGCCTGCGCTTTTATTTCTTGGGAGCAAACTGGAAACGCAGAGTAGAGCATATTGGCACCAAACCTACATACGATCCAGAAGGTCCGCTGATCATTTAGATCGAATATTGAGATGAATTTGGCAGACATCCCTCTCGGTTCGCGATTTGCGAACCCCAAGTGATCATAGTTTATCAGATAGGTTCGCGGCGAAGATTACTATTTGAATTTTAACCACTTAATGCATGGAAGGGTTTGACAGATCTCTTCCAATATGGTTAAATCAAAGACGTTCGCGATAATGATGTTCTAAGTATCTTGTTTTAGGTGATATAGTTCGCGCACGGTCGCTCCTCACGCAGGAGCGTGGATTGAAACTCCGGTATTCTTCAATCTGCAGCTCCGCGATTTTGGTCGCTCCTCACGCAGGAGCGTGGATTGAAACTCGTATTCCCAGTCTATTAAATTTTCAGACGAGAGTCGCTCCTCACGCAGGAGCGTGGATTGAAACTGACCTCCACGTCTCCAGCACAAAAGCGAAAATTGTCGCTCCTCACGCAGGAGCGTGGATTGAAACCCGCATGAACGAGGACGGCACCCTTGAGCCCGGGTCGCTCCTCACGCAGGAGCGTGGATTGAAACCATGTTCTCATGTAATCTCTCCGAAACTTACTTTGTCGCTCCTCACGCAGGAGCGTGGATTGAAACGATATATTGAGATTCAATATACCATTAAAGAAGCCGAGTCGCTCCTCACGCAGGAGCGTGGATTGAAACTGGATAACAATACTTTTATTGAGAGCGAAGATAGTCGCTCCTCACGCAGGAGCGTGGATTGAAACCCGGATCCAGTTCACAAACTCCAGCAAATCCGAAGTCGCTCCTCACGCAGGAGCGTGGATTGAAACTGTTGAGTGTGTCGCACAGCTACAGAATTCACCCAGTCGCTCCTCACGCAGGAGCGTGGATTGAAACCCGCCAGCGTAAAAATGTAGGTCATTGCCGGACTGTCGCTCCTCACGCAGGAGCGTGGATTGAAACCTCGCAATGGCGCATAAAGAATATATCGTCTCCTCCGTCGCTCCTCACGCAGGAGCGTGGATTGAAACAAACCATTCGGACAAGGGAATAACGGCCTTACAGTCGCTCCTCACGCAGGAGCGTGGATTGAAACTATTTTTGATCCACTGCGCGGAAAATGTCAACAATCTTGAGACAACTCCGAATCGAATTTAGTGAGTTTTTTTAGATATCCAAGGTCCTTTCCGGAGGATTGA
>JAFGTC010000093.1 GCA_016934335.1 Candidatus Omnitrophota bacterium
GAAGTTGAAAGGAGGGCTTCTTTCAACTCGCACCTACTCCTTTTTCACAAAAAATGTTCTTTTTTTTGATTTTTGCAAGAAGCTCGATAGATTTTTATTATTGTTATGAAGAAAGGAACAAATGATGAAAACTCTAAGATTAATTCTAAGCATTATAACATTATCCATTATATTTACAGGATGTTACACTACTCCCGCACAAAGAGGGGCCATGGGGGGAGCGGCGATAGGAGGCATCGCCGGACAGATTATCGGCGGAGACACCGAAGCCACTTTGATCGGGGCCGGGGTCGGGGCGCTGAGCGGCGCGCTGTTCAATGATTATGTCGACGACCAGAGACAACAGGCCTATCGTCATGGCTATGCGGAAGGCGAATATTACGGACGTGGATCGAAGCACAGGCCGATAACTCATTATTATGCGCCTCGGCCGGTTCGTTACAGTCCGCCGCTGCCTCCGCCACCGCCTCCACCGCCGCCGTCATCACCCTATCCGCTCCCATTTCCCATTTACACCCATCTGCATTTCCATGTTGATTAGGGGATGGGCGAGAGATTATTTCGAAATCAAAGAGAAAAATCTAATTTAAACTTGATTCGAAAAAAAGGTATAGAAATTCAAATTTTTAGTTGACTGAAAAATTTATAATGATATAATACAATTTGAAATTAAAATTTACTTAAAAGAACAAAAGTTATTTAGTCTCTACAATTGGGCTTGAGCGAATCGTCAATCTACAAATCGATGATTCGCTATTTTTTGTTATAGGATCAATCTCATTATCCAGCGTTTATTTTTTCGAGTAATTCGTGCAGATCCTCCGACCAGGGGATTTCCTCTTGATGACCTTCTTTCAGGTTTTTAAGCACGATAACTTTTTTGTCGATTTCGTTGTCTCCGATGACCGCGGCGAATTTTGCGCCTAACTTATCGGCCATTTGGAACTGCTTTTTCATGGATTTTCCGGTGAAATCGCGGTCGCAGCGCAATCCCAAGGAGCGCGCCTGAGCGAGAAGATCTCCGGCCGCTCTGACGGCGCGGTCGCCGAGAATGACGGCAAAGAGATCCACGCCATCATCGGGGGCGATCGAACGTCCGGTTTCGTCGAGAATCATGATCAAGCGCTCCATGCCGGCGCCGAAGCCGATGCCGGGCGCAGCAGCGCCGCCCAAGTAGTCGACCAATCCGTCGTATCGCCCGCCTCCCATCAAAACGCCCTGCGATCCGAGCGGCGCGTAGCTCATTTCGAATGCGGTTCGCGTGTAATAATCCAGGCCGCGCACTAATTTGGAATCGACTTCAAAAGAGACGGAGTGATGATGGAGTCCTTCCTGAAGCGAATCGAAATGCGAGCGGCAGTTTTCGCAAAGTTTGTCAAGAAGCCGGGGGGCGTGCTGGAGAATTTCCTGGCAGCGCTTCACTTTGCAGTCGAACATGCGGAGGGGATTGGATTCAAAGCGGCGCAGGCAGTCTTCGCAGAAATCTTTTAAATAAGGCCGGGCCCACGAGACAAATTCATCGCGGTGAACGGGGCGGCAGACCGGGCAGCCGACGCTGTTGATTTTCAGATCCAGTTCAGTCAATCCAAGATCCTGATAGAACCGATTGAGCATGACTAACAGTTCGATATCGATTTCCGGCCCTTCGGAACCGAAAATTTCACAGCCGTATTGAACATGCTGGCGAAAACGACCTCGCTGTTTGCGTTCGTAGCGAAACATGGGGGCGATATAAAACAGTTTGACGACGCCGGGATTTTTTTTCTCCAAGCCGTTTTCGATGAAGGCGCGAACCACTCCGGCGGTTCCCTCGGGGCGAAGGGTCAGACTGCGGCCGCCGCGATCCTGGAAGGTATACATTTCTTTGGCGACGATGTCGCTGGCTTCGCCGACGCCGCGCTGGAACAGTTCGGTGTATTCGAATATCGGAGTTCGAATTTCGCCGTAGTTATAGCGAATGAACATGGAGCGAATGCGTTCTTCCAAATGGGACCAGACGACCGCTTCGTCGGGAGTGATATCGTAAGTGCCGATCGGGCGTTGCAGTTTCATGAAATCTGAAAAGTCTCCTATAAAAAAATTCGATCATCCTTGCACAGGAATGGCGCCATCCATCTATTGGGAAATGATAATAAATCGGCGCCATTCAAGGAAGAGAGCGATTCAATCCAAGGGTATGTTTTTCGAAAAGATTTCTGCCGTAATCGCGCGAGAGAGAAGATGCATCCTCATCGACGACCGAACCCTTTTTGATAAACACGAATCTATTTATGATCAATGAAAAAGTATAGCCGTTCCATAAGAGAAACAGGATGCCGACAGACAACCTCACTCCTTTGCTGACCGTCAAGAATCTCGTTAAACATTTCCCCGTTCGCAAGGGCGTGTTCGGGAGAGCGGCCAATCATGTTAAAGCGGTGGACAACGTGTCGTTTACGCTTCACCGTGGCGAGACGCTGGGATTGGCGGGCGAGAGCGGATGCGGCAAAACAACGGTCGGGCGCGTGCTGCTGCGCTTGTTGGGTGGAGCGAGAGGCGAAGTATATTTCAAAGGCTCCCCCAATCTTTTGACGCTCGGTCAAAAAGAGATGAAGCCGTATCGCAAGAGCATGCAGATTATTTTTCAGGATCCTTATTCCTCTTTGAATCCGCGGTTGACCGTGGGAGGCGCCATCCAGGAGCCGATCAACATCTTTCGATTGGCTTCCACACGAGAGGAGCGCAGAGAGCGGTGCGTTGAGTTGATGCGGAAAGTGGGATTGCTGGAAGAACATTTGAGTCGCTATCCGCATGAATTCTCGGGGGGGCAGAGACAGCGCATCGGCATCGCGCGCGCTTTGTCGGTCGAGCCGGAATTGATCGTTGCGGACGAAGCAGTATCCGCGCTGGATGTATCCATTCAGGCGCAGATCATCAATTTGATGATGGATTTGAAAGAGCAGCTGGGATTGAGTTATCTTTTCATCTCTCACGATCTTTCCGTGGTCAGGCATATCAGCGACCGCGTCGCCGTCATGTATCTTGGAAAAATTGTCGAATTGGCGGCAACGGACGAACTTTTCAATCAGCCCAAACATCCGTATACGCGCGCTTTGCTGGAAGCGGCGCCTCAACCTGATCCGGCTGCGCGAAAAAAGCGAATTTTACTCGAAGGAGACGTCCCCAATCCCATCGATCCACCGCCTGGCTGCCGATTTCATCCGAGATGCTCTTATCAATTCGAACCATGCAATAAGATCGAGCCGGGTTTGCAGACAATTGGAGAATGCCAGGTATGCTGTCATCTATACGATGAACAATACAGCAAAACGATTCCAAAAACGATATTGGATATCCAGTGAATAAAATATCAATATAGTACATTGATTATAAATAGTTTATAGAAGTTTCATTAATATCGATTATGAGATTAAAACATTATCCTATTCTAATTATATTGATCATCGCTTCCATGATCCGGCTGGCGACTATCGGATGCGGCTCCAATGTGGATGAAGGAGTATACTGGGTGGAGGGGCGTCAGATTGCGGAGGGCTACGTCATCTATCGCGATACGCAATTCAACAAGACGCCGCTGGTCGCCTTAGTCGCCGCGGCGTTTTTTCCATTGGGCGAAACGCCATTCATCCCGATGCGCATTGCCATGACAGCCTTGAGCGTGTTGGGATTGTACTGCCTCTGGCGATTGGGCAAGAATCTGTTTGGGCAAACGGCCGGCTACGCGGCCGCCGTCATCATGGCTCTCGAGCCGTTCACCTGTTTGTGGGCCAAATATCTCCACACTTCCACCTGGGCGCCCTTGTTCGAAACCGCCGCTTATTTACTTTTATTGAGCGGCATTCGACAGCGAAGCAGCCGACGAATTTTCGCCTCGGGCGTTGTTGTGGGGTTGTATGCGCTATCCAAACAAACCGCGATTTTTATGATTCCCCCCGCCGTCGCCGCCTGGCTGCTTTTTTGCGAAGATAAAACGTATCGCCGGTTTTTGACGGATGGGGCCTGGTGGGCGGCGGGGATGCTTCTGATCATGGGGCCGTTTTTGATTTCCATGCTAGCGCTCGGGGCTTTACAGGCCATGTGGTTTGACATCTGGACGGCGCATCATCTCATGGCGGGGGCGTTTGCCGATCATACCCTGCTCTTTCGATGGCATGAATGGAAATCCATGATTGTCTTAGCGCCGGCATTATGGATTTTGCCAATCGGGTCGGCGTTTTTATTCAAGGGAACTCAATGGAAGGCGGCGGCCTTTGCCTGGATTTGGCTGATTACTGCTGCATTGGGAAACATCCTCATCCCCACCCATCTATGGCGCCATTACTTTCTGGTTTGCATGCCCGCCGCAGCGCTGCTGGCCGGCGCGTTTGGATCCTGGCTGATCGAGAAATCATCTGAGAACGTCCACCAGAAGCATCGCGTGCGCCTGGCCGGCTGCATCTCGCTCAGTCTGATCATGTTGATCGGCTGGCCTAAAAACGACTGGACTTATCCAGGGCTCTCGCTGAAAAAAGAGCGCAATCTGGCGGCTCATGTCAAACGATACTGCCGCGAACCGTTTTTATTGAACTTGACCAATCCCGCGCTTTATGTTTGGACGGGAAAGGAGATTCCCCCTGCTTTTCAGGGAGATCGCATAACGCGCATTCCCTTTTTCATGACCATCGCGGGACGCGGATACATGACTCGAGAGGATATCGAAAAAACGGTCGAATATTGGAAGACCATTCCGATCGGCTGCGTTGTCGCTTATGACAAGTTTTTGCGGCAGATTTTAGAAGATCCGCTCATGGCGCCGCTGCGCGAGTGGCTCAATGAAAACTTTCAAAAACCTCAACGGGTCGCCATGGGCGACAGCTACTATGGGTGGTTCTTTATATTTGAAAAAAATTTAGAGCAGTGAATAGTGGATAGTGGGGAGTGATTAAAGCATTTCATCCCGGTAATCCCAGCCTTTCCCGGTTATCCAGGTTCAAGCATCAAGGTAGCAGTTTTTTGAAATTTTCTTCAAAGGGCGGATAAATAACGCCTCTTTCTGTGATAAACGCCGTCACGTATTCATGCGGGGTTACATCGAAGGCGGGATTGTAGACATCGATGCCGTCGGGGGCGGTTTGTCTTCCAAAACCATGGGTGATCTCGCGGGGATCGCGCTCTTCGATGGGAATATCCTTGCCGGAGGCGGCGTTCCTATCAATGGTCGATGTAGGCAGAGCCACGTAAAAGGGGATGTTATGTGTTTTGGCGAGAATGGCGACGCCGTAAGTGCCGATTTTGTTGGCGACGTCGCCGTTGGCGGCGGTGCGGTCGGTTCCCACGATTACCGACTGAATCCAGCCTTTGGCCATGACGGAAGCGGCCATATTGTCGCAGATCAAAGTGAC
>JAFGTC010000094.1 GCA_016934335.1 Candidatus Omnitrophota bacterium
CGCCCCAGCGCCTTCCCCAGCCGCTCCCGCGTGATGCCCGCCAGAATGGAGATCACCAGGTGATCCTCCGTCAATCCGGATCGCAGCGCCTCTTGAACCTGCGCCAGCATCTGCGGCTTCACCGCCAGAAAAACAGTCCCCGCGCGCTTGGCCGCCTCCGCATTATCTTCTGTCGTCTCAACATGATGCGTCTTTTCTAAATAAGCCCGCCGCTCGGGCAGCTTCTCCGACACAAGTATATCGTCCGCCCCGACGACCTGCTTGCGCAGCAGTCCCGAAAGAACCGCCTCCGCCATGTTCCCTCCGCCGATAAAGGCAATTTTTTTATCCATAATCATCCTCACAAAGCGTTGATAAACTTATCCTTACATCGAATAATCCTGCAGCGCCTTCACCTGCAGATTCCGGCCCAGATCCGATTCGATCCCCAATACGGCCGCCTGCGCCGCCGAAACTGTGGTCACATACGGTACATTCAACTCCAATGCGCAACGCCGCAGAGATTTTTCGTCAAAGGTCGAATTCTCCCCCAAAGGCGTGTTGATCACCAGGGCGGTTATATTGTTTTTCATAAAGTCGACGATGTTCGGCCGCCCTTCCTGAACCTTAAACACCCGCCGGCACTCCAGATTTTTCTCTTGAAGGTATTGATGCGTACCCTGCGTCGCCATAACCTCGAATCCCATATCGAGCAGTTTCTTCACGGATTCGACGATCAGCGGCTTGTCCCGATCGTTCACGCTGACCACCACGCAGCGCTTTTTGTCCCCGGGATGCGGCGACGGCAGCCGCATGCCCGCGCCGGCCTGCGACTTCGCGTACGCCCGGCCGAAATCGGTGTCGATCCCCATCACTTCCCCCGTCGAGCGCATTTCCGGACCCAGCAGCGTATCCACGCCCGGAAACTTCACAAACGGCAAAACCGCCTCTTTCACTGCTATGTGATCAATTCGGGGCATCTTCGGAAGCCCGAACTGCGCCAGCGGCAGCCCCGCCATCACCTTCGCCGCGATCTTGGCCAATGATACGCCCGTAGCCTTGCTTACAAATGGAACCGTGCGCGACGCGCGCGGATTGACTTCCAGCACATACAACTCTTCATGACCGTTATGCCGCGCCACAGCGTATTGAATGTTCATCAATCCTTTTACATTCAACGCTTTAGCCAGCGCCGTGGTCTGCTCGCAGATCAACTCGATCGTCGAAGGCTGCAGCGTCCGCGGCGGAATCACGCAGGCGCTGTCCCCCGAATGCACCCCGGCGAATTCGATATGCTCCATGATCCCCCCGATGCATACGTCCACCCCGTCCGAAATGGCGTCCACATCGACTTCCACCGCGTTGTCCAGGTATTTATCCACCAGAACCGGCTTTTCCGGCGACGCCTCCACCGCCAGATCCATATATCGGATCAGGTTGGCTTCGTCATACACGATTTCCATCGCCCTGCCCCCCAGCACGTACGACGGGCGCACCAGCACCGGATACCCCAGCCGCTTCGCAATCTCCCGGGCCTGCCCGGAATTCACGGCGATCCCGTTCGGCGGCTGCTTGATCTTCAAATCTTCGATCAACGCCCCGAAGCGCTCCCGATCCTCCGCCAGATCGATGCTGTCCGGCGAAGTCCCCAAAATAGTCACTCCTGCGTTTTCCAACGGAACCGCCAGCTTCAACGGCGTCTGCCCGCCGAACTGAACGATCACCCCCTTGGGCTTCTCCGCCTCAATGATGTTCATGACGTCTTCAAACGTCAAAGGCTCGAAATAGAGCCGGTCCGCCGTATCGTAATCCGTCGATACGGTCTCGGGATTCGAATTGACCATGATGGTCTCATACCCGATCTCTTTGAGCGCCAGAACCGCGTGCACGCAGCAATAATCGAACTCGATCCCCTGACCGATCCGGTTGGGGCCGCCCCCTAATATCACAATCTTCTCTTTTTCACAGCCGCGAACTTCGCTCTCCGTCTCATACGTCGAGTAGTGATAGGGCGTGTAAGCTTCGAATTCGGCGGCGCAGGTGTCGACCGTTTTATACACCGGACGAAGACCCAGCCGCTCCCGCAGCCGGCGTATCGAATCTTCGCCGGTTTTCCAGATATGCGCCAACTGGCGGTCCGAAAATCCGAATTCCTTGGCTTCCAACAAAAGACGGTAAATCTCTTTTTCGTTCATACCCTTCTTAGCGCGCTACTCCTCTATCCAGGATTGAATCGCAGGCCCCGCCTCCGCCAGACGCTCCTCCATGGCGAGAATCTCCAGCAGATTGGCTAAAAACCAGGGATCGATCCTGCTGCAATCATAAATCTCCTCGACCGTCATGCCGATCTGGAATGCATAGCGGATATAAAAAATCCGATCGGGCGTGGGAATCTTTAATTTCTCCACGATTTCCGCCTTCAATTCCGGATCCCCGGGATCGCGATAGCGCGGATGCGCCGGATCGTCGAACACATAACGGTCTTTTCCGTCCGCCCCCCAGCCGCCGCGATCCGTCTCCAACGAGCGCAGCCCCTTCTGCAGCGCCTCTTTGAACGTCCGGCCGATCGACATGGCCTCGCCCACCGACTTCATCTGCGTCCCCAAAACCGGTTTCGATCCCGGAAATTTCTCGAACGCCCACCGGGGAATCTTGACCACGCAGTAATCGATGGTCGGCTCGAAAGAGGCGGGCGTCTCCTTGGTAATATCGTTGGGGATCTCATCCAACGTATACCCGACCGCCAATTTCGCCGCGATCTTGGCGATGGGAAATCCTGTCGCCTTCGAAGCCAGCGCCGAACTGCGCGAAACGCGCGGATTCATCTCCACCACCACCATCCGCCCGTCCTCCGGATTGACGGCGAACTGGATGTTCGATCCCCCCGTTTCCACTCCGATCTCGCGGATAATGGCGATCGCCGCATCGCGCATGGCTTGATATTCTTTATCCGTCAGCGTCTGGGCGGGCGCCACCGTAATGCTGTCGCCGGTGTGCACTCCCATGGGATCGAAATTCTCGATGGAGCAGATGATGACCACATTGTTCGCCAGATCGCGCATCACCTCCAACTCGAACTCTTTCCACCCCAGAACCGACTCCTCCACCAGAATGGTATGCACGGGGCTCATTTCCAGGCCCCATTTCACAACCTGCTCGTATTCTTCGCGGTTGTACGCCGTGCCCGCGCCGGCCCCTCCCAGCGTGAACGACGGCCGGATGATCGCCGGAAAGCCCACATGCTCGATCGCCTTCCAGGCTTCCTCCATATTGTGCACAAAACCGCTGCGCGGCAGATCCAGGCCGATATGATTGATGGCTTCCTTGAAAAGATCGCGGTCTTCCGCTTTCTTGATCGCTTTCAATTTCGCCCCGATCAACTCAACCCCGTAGCGCTCCAACACCCCGGACTCCGCCAATTCGACCGACGCATTCAACGCCGTCTGCCCGCCCAGCGTCGGCAGCAGACAATCCGGCCGCTCGATCTCGATGATCTTCTCCAACGCTTCCGGGATAATCGGCTCGATATAGGTTCGATCCCCCGTACTCGGATCGGTCATGATCGTAGCGGGATTGCTGTTGACCAGGATCACCTCGTAGCCTTCCTCCCGCAGCGCCTTGCAGCCCTGCGTTCCGGAATAATCGAACTCGCACGCCTGACCGATCACGATCGGCCCCGAGCCGATGATCAAGATTTTATGAATATCCGTTCGTCGCGGCATGGAGAGCCTTTTCACCCTTCCTTTTTCATCGCTTTTTCATCACGTTTTCATCATCTCTATGAACGCATCGAAATGATGGCTTGCATCATGCGGGCCCGGCGACGCCTCCGGGTGATACTGTACCGAAAAGCAGCGCAGTTCCCTGGATTCCAGACCTTCGACCGTCCGATCGTTCAAATTGATGTGCGTCACTCGCGCCTTCTGAGAATCGACGCCCGCCAGATCGACGCAAAATCCGTGATTCTGCGAGGTAATGTCGATTTTACCCGTATCCAGATTCTTCACCGGCTGATTGCTCCCGCGATGCCCGAACTTCAATTTGAAGGTCCTCCCCCCTAACGCCAATCCCAGGATCTGATGCCCCAGACAAATGCCGAACAGCGGCTTCGCCCCCAGCAAATCCCGCACCGTCTCCACCGCATACGTCACCGGCTCCGGATCGCCCGGGCCGTTCGACAGAAAGATGCCGTCCGGATTGCAGCCGAGCACGTCTTTCGCCTTGGCGAACGCCGGAAAAACATGCACCTCCCGCACCCGCTCGGCCAGATGGCGCAAGATGTTATGCTTGATCCCGAAATCCAGCGCCGCCACCCTCACCGGCGCCTTCTGCGGAGCGAGCGTTCCCTGCGCGCGATGATACGGATGCAGCTTTTCGCTCCATGTATAAGGCTCCTGGGTGGTCACATAACGCACCAGATCCAATCCCGCCATCGGCGGGATGCCGTCCAATTCGCCCCCCCGGGGCTCGGATTCATCCCCCAGCCGGATCACCCCGCGCATGACCCCCGCATTGCGCAGCTTCCGCACCAGCGCGCGCGTGTCGATGCCGCACAATCCCACCACATTCTGGCTTCGCATCCAGTCTTCCAGCGAACTTCCGCTCCGCCAATTGCTGGGAACGATCGACGGCTCCTTGACGATGAAGCCGGCCGCCTGAATTTTCTTCGATTCCAGATCCTCTTGATTGACCCCGTAGTTTCCGATCAGCGGATAGGTCATCGTCACGATCTGCCCGTGATACGAGGGATCCGTCAGGATCTCTTGATATCCGGTCATCGAGGTGTTGAAAACCACTTCCCCGCCGGCGCGCCCTGCGGCGCCGAATGCCCGGCCTTGATAAATCGAGCCGTCTTCCATGACCAGCGCGGCATGTGGACGGTTTAACGAGTGTAAGATTGATTTATCCATGGATTCGTTTATCGGCTGTCGCTATGGATATTTCTCAAGGAGTTTAGCAGAAATGGAGCGAAACCAAGCCCCCTGCGCATCGATTCACGCCCTCTGCTCGCCGGAGTATGGACGCTTAACCGAATTTTGTCAATGTTGCATAAGATCGATATACTATATCGATTCTCCTCCCCGCCGTCTTCGCGCGGGCGCGGGAGCGCTCCTTGTTTTTCTCCTCAATGTTTCTTACTCTAAAAGAGGAACCGCCGGTTGGTTCATCAAGCGCCCATGCAGCTCATTCGCTGATCGACGCAACATTTTGTCTTATCCTGGAGGAGCGTTTCATGAAAAAATCGCCAAAAATCAATCGTAGATCGTTTTTAGGAAAATCAGCCGAAATCGGAGCGGCGGCCGCCGCCGTTCACACCATCCTTCCCTCGTCCGTTCTTGGAGCGAACGAACAAATCGTCATGGGCATCATCGGCGCGGGCGGGCGCGGGCGCGGCGTGATGCAGATGCACCTCAAAGAAGGCGCCAAATTCGCGGCCGTCTGCGACGTCTACGAGCCCAACCTGAACCTCGGTCTCCAATTGGCCGACGAAAAAGCCAAATCCTACGTCGATTATCGCAAACTTCTCGAACAATCCGATCTCGACGCCGTCCTGATCGCCACCGCCGAGCACAATCACTGCATCCAATTGATCGACTCCGTCCAGGCCGGCAAAGACGCCTACTGCGAAAAACCCATGTCGATCAGCATCGAAGAAGGCGCCAAAACCGTCCAGGAAGTCCGCAAAACCGACCGCATCGTCCAAATCGGCATGCAGCGCCGCAGCGCCCCCTCCGTCCATCAGGCCAAAAAAGTCGTTTCCGACGGCCTGCTCGGCAAGGTCCACATGTGCCGCGCTCAATGGTTCTGGCAGCATCACAACCGCCCCCTCGACAACTCCCCCTTGGGCGGAAAAATCGATTGGGAAAAATTCTGCCATCCCCGCCCCGTCATCGACTTCGAACCCATGAAATACCGCTACTGGCGCTATTTCTGGAACTTCTCCGGCGGCAACGTCACCGACCAGGGAACCCACCTCATGGACGTCATCCAGTGGTTCATGGAATCGGGAACGCCCCGCTCCGCCGAATGCTTCGGCAAAGTCTACGAAGCCCTGGGCTCCGAAACCCCCGACACTTTTTCCGCCACCTATGATTACGGCGACTTCCTCGCCACCTGGACCCTGGTTTACTCCAACAGCTTCCAAAACGGCTGGACCATCCACTTCCACGGCGACAAAGGCACCCTGGTTCTGGACGA
>JAFGTC010000095.1 GCA_016934335.1 Candidatus Omnitrophota bacterium
CACTTTGACCCCGCCGGCGGTTCCCCCCGGCGCGCCGCCGATGAACATCAAGATCATGATGAGGATCAAGCACCAGGGCGCGATGGAGGCGAGCGGGATCGTGTTGAATCCGGCGGTTCGCGGAGTAATCGATTGAAACAAAGATGACAGGAAGACATCGCCGGCGCCGCGTCCCGTCCAATCTGCGCCAAGTAACACTGCCAAAAAGCCGAAAGCGATCAGAACGCCGGAGACTTGCAATACGGTCACGGTGTGAAGGCTGAGGCGCGCGGTTCGTTTGTGGCGCCACAGGCGGCTGCGCAGCCAGCGGAAAATCTCATAGACGGCGCTGAAGCCGATCCCTCCGCAGAAGATTAAAAAACAGATGACGGCGATTAGAAGCGGCGAGGATGAATAACTTTCGAGGCTGTTGGAAAACGTGGAGAAGCCGGCGTTGCAAAACGCGGAAATCGAATGAAAGAGAGCGTCGAACCATGCTTCGCCGGACGCATCGGCGCTGTGCAGAAATTCCGGATAGAGCAGCAGAGTCCCCGCCATCTCCAGAAAAAAAGTAGTAAGCAGCATCGTGCGTAAAAGGGATGTCACGCGCTGACTGCCTTCCTTGACGATGAGATCCTGCAGAACGACGCGGCTGCGCAAACTGGCGCCGGCGCCGAAGGTAAATGCGAATAGGCCTACGAAAATCATGATGCCGAACGCGCCCAACTGGATCAAAAGCAGAATGATCGCCTGTCCGATGCGAGAAAATGCCGTCGCGGTATCCACTACGATCAGGCCGGTTACGCAAACCGCCGATGTGGAAGTGAACAGAGCGTCCAGAAATGAGATGTTTGGAGCGATCTGTCCGTGCGTCGCTCGGGGAAGCATCAATCCCATCGCGCCGAGCAGAATCAGTCCGAGAAAGGATGCGGCGACTGTCATGGCTGGAGACAATGATAATAAATACAAGCGCTTTCCCGCTTTGAACATGCGGCGGCCAATGGCAAATAAAAAGTAAATCTGAAGAGCGATGATATAGACGTGGATGAGATGAAGAGATACGCGGCTTTGAACGGGAAAATTTATGTGTACGAAAATGAATTCCAGCGCCAAGGCCGTGATCAGCAGCAATTCAAAAATGGCGCTTCGAATAGGCGCATTTACTTTTCGCGCATGAATAATTCGAAGAATCGTCAAAATTAAAAAAAGACAGACCGTGATGAAATTGATCCAATTCATAGAACCGGCCATGCTTGCCGGCAATTCGAATCCGATATTTACAATCAACGAAAGCGCGGCCAACCAAAACGCCGCAGCCAGAAGGCGCCGGTATATGGAATACAACGCCGAATTCTGCTCGGTTAACGGTTGAATGTGCAGCCAATAGGATTGTTTATCATTCCAAGTCGACATAATAAGGTAGATTGCATTGGGAGCGCATCAAAATCAAGATGGTCGGCGCAAGATGTTCGGCGCAAAGAAAAACGCCTTGCATCGTCAAACGATCGTCCAAGGCGTTTCGGAAACAGCGTGACTATACTATCGTAACTATACAATTAAGAGCGGTGCAAAGGTGAAATATCAGCTGGCGAAATTGGGCGGGAAATTACCGTTGTAATATTTCCCGTCGATGCGAAGCATTTTAACGACGCTGGGATTTCCTCCATACCAATAGATGTCGCCGTTGCTGATCAAACCGTTTGTCGGGGTGTAAGTATTGCCGGTGCCGTTGTTGCGCTGAATGCCGAAAAAAGGCTGGGCGGAATAGAGGCCGTTTTCGGCCATATCAGGGCCTCGCGAAAAAATATTGTAGGCTACATTCAGTTTGTTTCTTGTTGCGACGCCTGTTTCATAAGCCGCTTCAGCGCCTGCGAAGCGAATGGAGGCCGAGTCTTGAAACGGATCGTGGGGCAGGGACGACATATAGGGAACTGGCGAGGTCAAGAAAAAGAGTCCCGCTTCTGATTTGGCGCGCATTCCTGTGAAAATATTGTCTTCCGATTCAGGGGGATAAGTATTGTTGTCTAGATAGTACATTTCATGCGCCTGCGCTAAAGCGCGGATGTCGCTTTTTACGCGCGACACTTTGGCGCGGATTTGAGCATTTAAAAAATTAGGAACGGCGATAGCCGCCAGAATTCCAATGATGGCTACGACTATCAATAACTCGATCAAAGTAAATCCTCTTAGAGACCGTTTCATCAACGACATCTCCTTCATTCATTTTATATCCAATTATACACGTTATTTTTAACAGAAGTTATATGTTTTTTAGGGAATGCGAAGCCGCCGGGAAAAGCGCTCCAGCGGCTTCGCTTCCAGCCCATCCGGGATGTGTTTGATAAGAGGCGGACTGTGCTTCGCCTGCAGTTCGCCTTGTCAACAAATCAATACAGAGACCAACTTTCCGAAGCGGTGTCTTCTGCGGGATTTGTGAACGACATGACAACGGCGTCTCGCGTTCCATATCCCTTACCCGGTACAGCCCGTGAACCCCAAGCAATGGAAAGGCGATCGTTTGTGATGGCGGGAATCGCTTCTCCCGGATCTCCTCCGCCTGAGGATTCGCCTGTATCTGGATCGAGAAATTCAGGAAGAGGATGAGCGACAAAAGCGTCGGTGACCGGCGTTCCATCAACCTTGAAAACTCTCGCTACAACGCTTTGAGTCATATCAATTAAATCCGCAAGACCGTCATGCCAGGTAATGACAAACGATCCATTGGCCGCCATGGCGCACCGTTCGCGTGATACGCTTCGTCTATCGTCATGTTGAGTGACGGCTATGAAGGGCGTTATCGGTTCGCCTTGATCGTTCCAAACCCTGGCGAGAATCATCGCCTGGCCGACCATCGAGTCCGGCAGGCCTACATCGGCCGGGCCGCTGACATTATGGACGGTCACAAAAGTGTTGCCGCCCCCGGCGTCCATCCAATTGACATTGATTCCCGTCGCTTCATCCGTCGCGACAAAATCTTTGACTTTGTTGCCGTCATTATCGAAAATAACGCCTTTGTTGCTGCTTGCTCCGCCTGCACTGGATTTATTATCCATATAAATGCAGACGAAACCATTGGCCAAAGCGCCGAGACGCATATCATTTTGTTGACCGGTTAAATCATCCGAGACAAAGAACTCATCTTTGAATCGAGTCCCATCGGAATTGAATATGTTGATCAAGCCTATGTCTTGGCCGCCATCGGGGAAATCAGGATCAGCGGCGTAAGGATGACCTCGCGCAACCGTCGCTATGACGAATTTTCCGTCGCTCAACCAGCAGCAATCCCACTCGCGGTGTCCTGCGCTGAACTGGGAAATTGAAATCGGATCCGGCGTGGTCGCCTGAAATTGATCATCGAAGAGTTTGAAGAAACCGTGGCCTTGACCATCGTCTTCTCTAATTCCCCAATCGTCGATGACGGTGCTCGGTACTACGGCGGACGAACCTGTCAGGGTTCCGAATTGCCACGTCGCCGCCACTAAAAATCCTCCTTGTACGCGATCCGCTTTGTCTAGTGTCCAGTTGGTGTTGCTTCCCGTATTGACGTCAACGATGACGTCGATCCCCGCATCGTCTGTGATGGTTGGAAAAATGATATTGCCGGAGGCATCCACGCCGTTGACATGATGGCTGCCGCCGCGATTGACCCAAAATACAGATGTAGATCCGTTGTTGAGAATGGAAATTTTGGGCTCTCGATCTTCATTGATGGTTTGCCCCAGCACAACAGGGCCGTCGGCCGTAATGACTTCCAGACCGGCTACGTCGAAAGTCGGAGTGTCATTCAAGACAGTAATTTCTTCTCCGAATGGTTGAGAATAAACCTGTGGAACTAAGACTATCGACATACAGGCCACGAATAGTCCTACAAAAATCTTTTGCGCTATTTTCATTCTGCGCCTCCTTAAAAAAATTTTTATTTCAAATTAACTTCTAATAAATATTTATACATTGTATAGGGGACTTTTAATTTTGCCGCATATTTTTCAACTATATATTATATGTATAGGATTATGTGAGAGAACATGCAAAAGAGAGAAGCGGCGGCGGCAATCGTATTGAATCTATTTAGATTTATTCATACAGTCGCCAGTTGTGAATTTGAACGGGATCGCCGATTGCGACGTCTTCCGAATAGGAGACGGAAAATCCTCCGGGGCTGATGACGGTTAATTCGTAAAATCCCGGCGTGAGGGAACCGTCGATAAGGATGCCCTCCAATTGAGTTTCATTGTTGAAAGAAACATCATAAAGTTCGCGTCCGCCTATGGTTATTCTCCATCCGGAACGGGCTGCGAATCCTTGATCATTCACGATGATTCGAAGCCCCGCCGGTGATAGGTCGGAGGGATTCACTTGAACATCAGAGATTTCGAAAGGGAGCGGCTGATAATCAAGCAGCCATCCAATCGTCTTATCTATCAATTCTGTGCGGATTGCTTCAGTCAAAGAAAAGACGGGAAATGTATAGAGCATGGAGCGATATCGGCTGGTTTGAACGCTAATGCCTACAATCGATTTTCCATCGCCCGATATGATTTCAGGAATGGCGCGCCCTTGATCGAAACCGGGTGTAATTGCATCGAGAGAAGGATTTGAATTTCCGCCGGCAGGAAAATTATCGAACAATAAATTCAGTCGACCTTCTGGATAAGGCTTCAGAAAATCGATCGGGGCATCCTCTCGAACATCATTCAAGTCCATCATGCTTTGAAAGAGAAATAACTGATCGTCAAAATTGAATCGGGCGCCCTCTGAAGTCAGCCATATATGCCGCCCCACGACCCAAATCGGTCTGCCCGATTCAAGATAACGCACCAATCGTCGCTGCCAAAACACAATCTCGACTGACTGCTTGAATATTTCCTCATCCGAATTTTCTTCATCCATGAAATGAAAACGCTTATGATCTCCCATAAACCATATAATGGCGTCAAAGAGATCCAAGGAATCGATATCCGTGCTTTCAGGCGCACCGGGATAGTACATGGTTTGGGATGCATCCCAAGTTGTTACTGAGTACGAAAGGGATTGAAGATCGCTGATGATCAATTCCTGCTGGTCGGCGCCCCCGTCGTCGTCTATGAACAGAATGTCCGCTGCAGGGAGGCGGCTAGGGAGATGGACGCTGTAATAAAAGGGAACGGTTGTTATGGCGTTTGCCATATCGTTAATAATGGAAATATGGCCTTCGAGGATTTGCGTTGCAGCGTCTACGATGGGATTGGCGGTCAAGGCGATGGCGACTTCCGACGACGCGCCTGGATCAAGATGAATGCTTTGCATAGAAAACTCGATGCTTCCATTGTCTCGATTCGGCAAAAACTCCGACGAAAGCCTCAGATCGAGCGGCGCGCCGGTCGCCGATTCGATGGTGATTGTTCGGGCGAGCGTTGGAGGAATCTTCTCATCAACGCCTGCGCCGAAAGAAAGCGTGGGAGGCATGACCAAATAATTGCGCTGCAAAGCAGCGCCTGCGTCAAGAGCGCCGTTGCCTCGTATTATCACGGATTGCCGCTTCAAATTTTCTGTAAGTTGGGCGCTGTTGACAAGAGCCGCTTTGATCTGTTCAGGAGACCAATGAGGATGTTTTTGCTTCACGAGAGCCGCGGCGCCGGCCGCGATCGGCGCGGAAAAACTGGTACCGCCGAACGAGGCGAATCCGGAAGCGTAGAAGTTGGGTGCGAGAGAATAATCATCCATCCTCGCTGTGAATACGTGACCGATCGCCATCAAGTCCGGTTTGATTAAACCGTCCAATCCAGGCCCTTGCGATGTGAAATTGATGACTTGCAGCGGATCGGTTCGTCCGAACCGGAAATCATGCGGCGAGACGGTGAGATTCAAGAAATCCGAACGGGAAAACATGTTGAAAACGGCTTGAGCGTTTTCTCGCCCGCTGATATGAAGAATCGGGAAAAGGCAGTCGCCGATCGGCAGCGGCAGATCCAAAGGCTCGGCGTCGAGATCAACGAGGATTGCTCCGTTTGCTACCGCTCGTCTTAAAAAGGAAATTTGCCTTGTTATCGAACAAGTCTCTTCACCGTGAGAAAATAGCACCCAAGCGCCTTGCGCCGCTCCTCTTGGCAGACGAGAACAAGCGCTGGCGCCGATTAAGTTGTCATATTTTCCATCCTCAAGCAGATCGGCCGATAAAAGACGGAAATCTCCGCGAATGGGAAATTGATAAGGCTGCGTGGCTTGCAGCAGCGTCGCCGTGCTGGAAAAAATGGCGGCGTCGGATGGATTGACGATTTTCAGGTTGAGATCGAAAGGTTTGATTTCCGATCCGCGAATCTGTTCATTGGTCAATCCGCCCACCGCGAGAACGTCGGGATGCGCGGCGGGGAAATTGGCGGTTGAGAAGGAATGGTCGTGGTTATCGTTTCCCATCGCACCCACAACTACTATACCCAACAAATTGAGATTTCTTAAGACGGCTTGAATCGGGCTGAAATTGGGCGTCTCGATCGCTGCCAGTTTGAAGGAGCAGTTGAGGATGTCCATGCCATCCTCGGCGGCCGCTTCCATGGCTAAGATGACGTCGCTTTCCAGGAAGGACACTGCATAGTTCCCCAGCCAGGCGCCGGGGGCGACGCCGCTGAGCGGCCCGATCGGGCTGTCGGGAATCCAGTTCCCGGCGGCGCAGGCGGCGACGGGAGTTCCGTGCCCGCTTATATCGGTTACAGGGTAGGGAAGCGGTTGAGGGCCGTTGAAAAAATGGCGGGCCGCGATGATTTTTCCGTTCGTCGCGCCAGTTTGTCCTTTGGGAAAGCCGGGGGGATATTGAAAATCTTTTCCCGAAAACATGGGATGAGTGATATCGATGCCGGTATCCAAAACGCCGATTTTAACGCCGCGGCCGGCGTGTGTATCTTCATTCAGAATCTTCCAGGCTTCCGGCGCGTGGTGAAGAGGCAGCGCTTTATTCAGGCAGGGTTCGAATATCCTTTCCGGCGTAATGGCGAGCACTTCAGGAAGGGATTCGATTTCCTGGCGTTGATCGGCGTCGAGATCGCAATAAAGTGCGGATACAAGCAAGTCATACGTGCGATGTATGTGAAATAATGGATCCTTTTGCGAGCAGCGGGCGGCGATTCGATCGGAAATCCGGCGCATCTGCATTCGATGCGAACGAATTTCATCGGATTCAACATCCGAACCGATGCGCATTAATTGTTTAGATGAAGATTGCAGGCGACTATTCCATTGATGAACAAGAGCAGGTGTTTGGTCTAGAACAATGAAGACTCTTTGCGATGGGATTCGGTTTTGATTCTGAGCCGCATTCACCGATATTGCCATGGCGCCATAAAATAAAATGGCGGATAAAAGATATTTGTACACAAAGTTTCTCCGGATGAGAAATGTTCTTTCCTGGAATGATAAGGGGAGAATGCGTATAAGTAAAATAAAAAGATCGATGGAATCTGTCAGGGATTCGGGATCGCTTGGCGTCGGGAGAGAGATTGTTTCATAGTATCCAGGAATTCGTAGGGAATTGCGTCAAGACAGCGAGTTTGGCCGAGAGATTGGTGTTTCCCATCGCCGTGGAAATCGGAGCCGCCGGTTGTGAAGAGTCCCAATTCACGAGCGAGCGCGTCGTAATATTGAGCGTATTCGAGGATGCAGTCGCCGTGATAGGCTTCGATGCCGTCGAAGCCGGCTTGTTCGTGCAGCCGGCGTATTTCTGCGCCGGTTTCGGAAAGGCGGTTCATATTGAGAAGATTGGGGTGGGCGAGTACGGCGAGTCCTCCGGATGCATGGATAAAAGATACTATTTCCTCAGGGGAGAAAACTTCTTTGGCGAAATACGCGGGAGCGCCTTGACCCAGGAAGCGATCAAAGGCTTCCTGGCGGGTTTGTACATAGCCTCGATTCAACATTGCCTGCGCAAAATGAGGTCGATTGATTACTTCGCCTCCAGCGAGCGAAACGACTTCGTCCATATTCAGAGGATACCCTAATTCTTCCAGCCGCTGCACGATCATGGGATTTCTGCGATTTCGCGCATTGATGCATTCCTGAAGAAATCCTTGCAAAGATTCGTCGCGCGCATCGATGTAATATCCCAAAATATGCAAGACGCCTCGATCATGAAAAGAACTGATTTCCACGCCGGGAATAACTTCCACCTCGAATTCTTCTCCAGCCGCAAGGGCTTCTTCAACGCCGGCCATTGTATCATGGTCGGTCACGGCGATGGCGTTGACGCTTTTTTCATGGGCCAAACGGACTAGATCTCGGGGAGAGTAAGATCCGTCTGAACAATGGGTGTGCGTATGGAGGTCAATTGATTTTTGGGCCATAATGTAAATGCGGCGAAATCTACAATCGACATTCCGCCAACCTGTTTCTATTTGTTTTTCCTATGGAAAGAATAGCAGAATTGCTACCATTCTATAAACCGGAGCTCGCGCAATTTGTCTACTATTTTTTCTGCGCTCTCCTGAGGCGTTTCTTGATCGGTGCGGCAAATCACTTCGGGATTCAAAGGCGGTTCGTAGGGATCGTCGATGCCGGTGAAGTCTTTGATCTCGCCCGCTCGGGCTTTTTTGTATAATCCTTTCGGATCTCGCTGCTCGCACACGCTTAAAGGCGCATCGACAAAAACTTCTACAAAATTGCCAATCAGTCTGCGATTATCTTCTCTCACGGACCGATACGGAGAGATGGCCGCTGAAACGGCGGCGACGCCGTTTCGGGTCAGGAGATGGCAGACGAATCCAATGCGGCGAATATTTGTGTCGCGGTCTTCTTTGGAGAATCCCAACCCCTTGCTGAGATTCGTGCGCACCACGTCGCCGTCCAAAATTTCGTGTTTAATGCCTCTTTTTAGAAATTCTTGATGAATCGCTTCGCTAATGGTGCTTTTCCCCGCGCCTGACAAGCCCGTGAACCACAGCGTAAAACCTGTATGAGCACATACTTTTTGTGAATTTTCGCTCTTTACAATTTCAAATTCCTGAATCGCAGCCATGAGATTACAAAATCCTTTCCAAGTTTAATTTATTAATATAATTATTTTAGTAAAGTTTTAATGTATACTTTATATATAGATGATTGGAATAGTCAAGGGGGAGATTTGATTTGAATAAATAATTTCAATAATTATTTTTAGATGAAAATGAATAATAGGAAAAATATAATAAATTAAGGAAAATCAGACAATTATATGTGATACATGGGAGCGTTCATATTTTCCCGGCGCTGTACTAATTCTTCGAAGGAAATATTGCCGATTACAGATTCGATGGCATTTCGTACGTCTTTCCAAACGCTGGTCATAACGCAGCTTCCTTGATGAACGCATTCATCATTTGAATCGAGCGACGGCGTAGTGCATTTGAATGGGAGAATGGGACCGTCGATCAAGCGAATCACCTCGCCAAGATTTATGTCTCGCGGATGTCGAGCGAGACGATAACCGCCGCCTGCTCCTCTTTTGCTTTCCACGATTCCGGCTCGCTTTAATTCCAATAAGATTTGTACGAGAAATGGATGAGGAATCGTTTCATCGTTAGAAATTTCTTCCAGCGTTCGTACATTATCCGTATCATAGACTTGTGCTAGATCGAGGGTAGCCAATATGGCATATTCACCTTTTGCTGAAATTCTCATACTCTCCACCTATTCCGACTAAAGTAAAAAGGAGTCTTGTTGATTCAACAAGGATGATTGCATTCAATCCGTCAAAATAAACATGACTTAACATATAATAGTACAGAAATTTTATAGATACAAGCCGATAACTGAAAACTTGTTATATTTGATATAACTTATAAAGTATCAGTGCGCAAAGCGATTAAAGAAGGGAGTTAATATTACGTGATTCGTAAATATGAAGAGAAATCATTCCGCAATCATTTGAAACGATCAAGCGATAATATCGATCAAAAAAGGCAAGTATCAAGATAGTGGGATCAAGATAGTGGAAAAGCGCCCGCATCGGCGATGATCGGTTTATTAGGAGGCTGACTGGGGGAATGTTCGCGGCGCGAATTCGCGCCGCAGCTGGATATAAAAAATACTACAGTTAATGATATTATCAAAAATTTCATGGTGATCGAAATTTCACGCATGATGAGTCTGTCTCACTTTCTTTTATATGTCAAATCAAACGAAACGCATCATTTTCTAATGTACTGTTAGACGTTTCTTTTTTAAATAGAAGCCGCCGGTCGCGTCGTTGCATGCTCCCGGCGGTCATGTTATTCAAAAATGCAAATTCAATCAATTCATTGAAGTCGAAAAGGACGCATATTATTTCAGCTGATCGATTTGTTCCCGGTTCAGTTTTTCCAATCCGTTGTCGACGATTTGAACCATGATATCGTTGCGAACGAAGGCGACATTGGGCGCCAAGGCTAACATTTTGGAAACATCCGGCGACAGTTCCGCTAATTGGAAATAGGCGTCACTGTACGGCTTGACCTGAATGACGCTTTGATTGGCGTCGAACCGGGTGGATATCCATTGATCTCCGCGATTGAAAAAGGCCTGCTGGCCGGCGTAGCGAACACCTTGTATGCGTTCGATTTGCTTGTTATCTGCGACGTCGTATCGGTAGAATGTATTTTGTGTGGATAAGGCCGGCGCGTTCTGCAGATGATCCTGCATCACTTCGGATTGAGCGACCGCGTCTTTCCCGACCGATTTGGACATGCCCAGGCTAAATAAACTCCCGGCGCGATCTATCGAGCGCAGTTCGATGCGCTCGCGTTCTTCTCGAGCGATAGGCTCCGCGGCCACAGGCGCTTCCGTGACCAGGAAGGAGGTATATTCGGTCAGGATTCCGTATTTTTTACTAAGATCGACTATTTCTTTCACGAGTTCGTCGTTTTTTCCATTCATGCGGATTTCGTTCATCAGATAGCCGATGCGGCGGGCGGCCCATAATCGGGGAATGAACTCGTTGTTCGTATCGCGGCGGGAGAACGAGAATTCTTCCCTGAATTTCTGCGTCTTGCCGGCTGCTTTGCCTGATAAAGTCACCATCGTTGAATCGCCTTCTTCATAACGTCCAATGACGATCAATTGGGATCCGCTGAACAGATCGGGCAATTCTTTTGGGTACATCTTGCTGACTTCGACGCCGCCAAAGTCGAGTTGAAGATCGGCCAGGGCGGGATCGGCAATTTTTGAATACATGGAGGAAACTGAAATTTCGATGTCTTCGCTGGGTTTGACGTAAGTCGCCAATCCTTTATTGGTTTGCGAAAGTTGATCGAGCAGGGTTGTGTTTACGTCGTATCCAACGCCGAAAGCAAACATGCGGCATTTATGTTCATTCCAATTCTTCACATGTTTGAGTATTTCGCTGACGTCGCGAACGCCCACTGTAGGAAGGCCGTCGGTCAGGAATAAGACATAAACCGGACGCTGGCCGCCGGGGACAAGATCAAAAGCCATCTTCAGTGCGCCGTCGATGTTGGTGCCGCCATTGGCGTCGATTTTTTGAATTTCTTCGCAAACCCGGTCAATTTCTTTGCTAGAGGCTTCGGACAGTTTATTCAGCGGTTCGATTTCATCGCTGAACGTCACGATGGCGAAGCGGTCATCCGGATTCAAACTGCGTACGCAGAATTCCAACGCTTCTTTGGCTTGCTTGATTTTGTTGTTGCCCTTCATGCTGCCCGATTTATCCAACACAAAAACGACGTCCTTCGGGGTCGCCTCGCCCTCATGAACGACTTTGGGAGCTGCCATCAGCAGGAAAAAGCCGTCTTCTCCTTTTTCTTTGTAGGTTAGTAAATTCATGCCTACATCATTCTGGTTAACGCTGAAAATCAACTCAAAATCCTGATCGGGAATGATGTTTTCATCGCTGTATTTCGCCGTCGCTTCGAAATTGTTTTTTCGATTGACGTCGATTTCATGGCTGGGCGAGTAGATGTTGCGCAGCGGCGCATCGGAGGAGATGGACGCCGATATTTTTACGAAATCCGTGGATTTTTTGCAGAGTTTATCCGTCGCCAACGCATAGACGTAACGGCAGACGCCTCGGTCGTAATTCAAAATTTCTTCATAACGAATTCGGATTTTCTGGGTTGAATTCGGTTCAATCGGGAAAATCCGGGCTCGAATCATTCCGCGACCGTGAAAGGATAATATACCTGGATCCTTCATTTTACGGACAATATCCTGATAGATTTTCTCGGCTTTTTTACTGTCAAGTAATTCTCCTTGAACCGGTTCGCCGTTCATTTCCATGCGAAAGTCGGATACGCCGGCCTTCTCGGGAATGGCCAAAACATAGGTTCCTTCGACTTGGCGGTTGTGAGGATTGAAAAATTCCTGTTCGATCGTAGTAACGGCGGTTTGTTCCCGGATTTGAATCGTCACTTCGTGACTGCGGATTGGAAGAGATATTCCCTGCGAGGTTCGCTGATCGGGATCGACGACGATCAATCCCTGCGAATAGGCGTTCGAAAGACTGATTAGTACGAGAAATAACGATGGAAGGGTTATTCGACGAATCATAATTCTCTCCTATGGTTTTAAAAAGCGTTAGGCGGGCATATAGATTTAAACGTTTACAACTGGAAAAAGTTTTCTGAGAAAAGGCGGGGAATGATAGTTTTCCGGGGAAATGCCATTACAATGAATGTTCTTACACCGACGATGATGAATATAACTTTTTGCTATGTGGAATTCGTGGAAGCGTTTTTGGACAATCGACGATCCTCAATCCATGGGCGCGCGGCTGGTTTTAAAGCCGGCCATGGATGGCCTGCGCCTTATCGGGAAGGAAGTGCGCGAGTTTTTTCTCGATCGAAGCGACGCCGCCCTTTGCCAGATGGCGCGCCGAGATGTTTTATCGCATCAGCCTGACGCGATTCTGCTGGCCAATCATCCTTCGTCGGTATTCTTGAATCAAATCGGCTTGGATTCGGCGCCTTGTCCTGTGTTGGTCTGGCTGTTTGATGATCCACTGTTGATGGGCAATGAGCCTTTTGATGATAAGGAGATTGTGTTAGTAACCGATCCCCAATTCGAGGCGGGCGCTCGCCAGCGCGGGGCCAAGCAGGTGTATTTTCTGCCGGCGGCCGCCCCGGATCATATTTCTGCAAACTTTCAGGAACAATACGCCGCTCCGATTAACTACGTGGGATCGATTCATATCAACCCGAAAGCCCGCGCCGGAATTCCCCCCGAACTGCGAGGCTACTTGAAAGCCGTCATAGGCAGGAAAGTTGAATCGCCGGAGATGAATTTCGAGGAAATCTTGACCCGATTTCCCCTGGCGCCGGGAAAACAGATCGCTATGACGGGGCCGTTGCATTATTTTCTATACACAGAGGCCAATCGGCAGAGTCGCCTTCATTTCTTGCGCGCCCTGGCCCCTCATGTTTTGCGAATCTATGGAAACGAAATGTGGAAGGACGAGTTGAAAGACGTTACTATGCAAAACTGCTTTCGCGGCCGATTGGATCCCTTTCTCGAATATCCCGACGTGATTTATTCTTCCGACGTAACGATCAATCTGCGAAGTCTTCAAGGATTTCGCGCTCCCACGCATCGCGATTTTTTAGCGCCGCGCTTGGGAGGCTTTCTGCTATCCAGCATGATCCACGAGGATTCGTATGATTGGAAATCCGTGGATCCGCAAAATCTCTATCATCTTCAGGAGTTTCCGTGGTCTCATTCATTTCGGCGGCCGGCCGAGATGGCGGAATCCGCCTCTCGATTTTTAGCCGATCCTCAAAAACGAAAAGATTGGATTGAACTTGCATCACGGGAAATCCACTTGCATCATTTGTATTCGCAGCGCATGATCCAGTTCGGAGAGTTGTTGGATTCGGTTGGAGTGAACCCCAAAGGATGATTGTTTTACGCCTTATCTCTAGGCTGCACTGCAAATTTTGCTAATCTTGATTCAATAGAAAATAGATAGATAGCCGATTAGGAGGATTGTTATGCTGATTCGTTTTTCTGTCGTCTTTGGATTGCTGTTGTGTTTCGTTTCTTGTTCCTGGTTTGATTTTTCCAGTTCCAAGGTGACTGTCAACGATATTCAGAATCCCTACGTCTCCATGTTGAATGGCGATGATTTAGGCGAATGGGTAGTCATGGGCAGCCGGGAAGGCTGGTCGATTCAGGACGGAGTGATTCACAGTGAAGGCGGCCGAGGAGGAAACTGGCTGCGGTCGGTGCGTGAATATAGCGATTTTTCGCTGATTTTGGATTATAAAGTATCGCCGGGCGGAAACAGCGGCGTGTTTATTCGATGCGCTGAAGAAGGAAATCCCTGGGAAACCGGTTATGAGTGCCAGATCTCCAACGAGCAGCCTCCCCGGGATGAACTGCATTGCACCGGTACGCTGTACGGTTATGTGAAAGCCAATCCTCGCCCCGACGAAACGCCGGACCAGTGGCATACGTATGAAATCGTCTGCAAAAAGAATCGCATCCTGGTATTTGTAGACGGCGTCAATACCGTGGACGTCGACCAGAGCCAGGTGGAGAATATAAAAGACAAGCCTCTTCAAGGCTACATCGGCTTGCAGGACTCTCATACCGAAGAAGGTCATTACATCGAATATCGCAACATCCGTTTGAGAGAATTGAAATAGACAATTCTACGCAAGAAGGAGCGAATCAATGAGAACGAAGGCTTACGTCTTATTGACCCTCATGCTGGCAGTTTCTGTGACGGGATTTGGAGATATTATCCTCGATCATTTCGACAATGATCTGTCGTTTGAAAACGGCCCCGGCGTCGACGCATATTGGAATCCCCCGCCGGATCCACCTTTTCAGATGGAAATCGAGACGCAAAAAGTATATGAAGGCGCCGCGGCCCTGAAAGTGACCTGGGAAAATAAGGACATGTGGCCGAATTTCGTGATTGGAAAACTTGAATTGGAAGGCAATGCCGGCAGCCGGTTTTACGACGCTGATTCGATTCGCATGGCGATCGCCGGCCCCGCCGGACAGATTATCATGAAACTGGCCGACGCCGACGGCTACAGTACGGGCGATCTGGCCAGCATTGCAACTTCCGGCGGCGAAGAATATGAAATCTACGAATTTCCCTATCTCAGCAACGCGGAACAGACTCTTGTCGATCTCGGCGGCGTATCGGAGATTTGGCTTCTTGTCGATGCGGGAAAAAAAGGCACAAGCGGAACGATTTACATCGATTCCATCGAATTGATTATTGGAAGCGGAGATAACGCCGAAGTCGTCGAAGTTATCGACAATTTCGATAACGACGCCTCACTTGCAGAAGATCCTTCCGCCCCCGATTCGATTCCATCGGGAAATAGTCTGCTTCCAGGATCTTTCACGACGGCGGTCGTGGACGATCCCTCGGGCGCGGCGAACGCCGTCTTGAAGGTTGATTATAATACCAGTCCATGGCAGGTGCTTTGGGTGGATGATTTGGATGTTACAGATTGGAGTGAAGCGACGGAATTGTCGATTGACGTCTACGGGACGGCGGGCGGCATTTTATTGAAACTCAAAGACATCAACGGGGATGAAGAAGAGCCGGCCGGGGGAACTCAGCGCCATGACGGCAATGAGTGGGGGACGTTGTATTGGGATATGACGACTGTTTCTTCGGTGGATGTAACTCAGATTGATCGGCTCATCGTTTTTATCGAAGGCCCCTCAGGGGGGCAGGGTACTATTTACTTTGATAACTTGACGCTGGTGGGCGCTACAAATGCTCGAGACTGGAGTTTGTACTAGACATTGTATATAAGTCGCTTAATTCATTGATTTTTTCATTTTCGGCTTCACAAATGATATAAGATGAAGATAAGCACATATTTTGTTGGAGAAATTAAGAATCTGAATATAACTGTTTGTACTACTCAATAATTAAACAATAAGGAAGTCAATTATAATGAGTCGACTTCGCATTGGCTTTGTCGGGGCGGGCTCGATTGTTAGAACCCGCCATTTTCCCAATCTTCAAAAAATCGATGGGTTGGATTTTGTCTCCGTCTGCAACAGCAGTCAGGATTCCAGCGAACGAGCCGCTCAGGAGATGGGGCTTAGCACAGTTTTTACGGATTGGCGCGAGCTGGTTGAAGATAACGACATCGATATCGTTTGGATTGGAACGTGGCCTTATCTGCATTGTCCGATCACGTTGGCGGCGCTCGAAGCGGGGAAGCATGTTTTTTGCCAGGCGCGCATGGCCATGAATCTGGCGGAAGCCATACAAATGCTCGATGCTTCCCGCCGATCAGATCGCGTTACGATGCTTTGCCCGCCGCCTATGGGCTTGAAAGGCGACGCCGTTATGCGCCAGTTGATCGCAGACGGCGTGTTGGGCGATGTCTATTCTCTTCATTTTCGCGACATCTCGCCTTCTTTCGCCAATCCGAATGCGCCCATTCATTGGCGGCAGCGCCGGGATTTATCGGGTTTCAATACGCTGACAGTGGGCATTTATGCGGAAGTGATTCATCGCTGGTTCGGATATGCCAAAAGCGTGACGGCGGAAGCCAAAACTTTCATCCCAGAGCGCCCCGATTCGGAAGGCGGCCGGACGGCCGTCACACGACCTGATGTGGTTCTCGCGCTTACGGAAATGGAAAACGGCGCCTTGATGCGCTGGGAATGGACGTCGCTGGCATCCTGCGAACCGATCAGCGTCTTGGAGGCGTTCGGCGGCCGCGGATCGCTTTGCTACGATTTCATCGGAGACGAAATTCTCGTCGCTAAAGAAGGGAGGGAATGGGAGGCGGCTCTCATCACTCCCGAGAACGAACGCTTGTGGACGGTCGAACAGGATTTCATCGCCGCTGTTCGGGAAGGGAAGGATGTGCATCCCAATTTTGAAGACGGCGTGAAATATATGGAACTGACGGAGGCGGTCTTTCGATCCGTCGAATCAGGCCGTCGAATCGATCTGCCTCTTGTCTGAATCTTTTTTTCTCATTAATAGGAAGATGCATTTTTGCAGGAAAGGAATAATGGGAAAACGAGCTTTTACTTTGATTGAACTGTTGATCGTGGTCGCCATTATCGGCGTTTTAGCCGCCATTGCGGTTCCCAATTTTCTCCAAGCGCAAGTGCGCGCCAAAGTCTCCAAATCAGTCAGCAACATGAAGACCATCCAGACGGCGCTCGAAGCGTATCATCTCGACCAAGGCAGTTATCCGAGATGGGCGTGGGATACAACCAATCCCGATACTGATTATATGGGATTTCGCGATTTGACAACGCCAGTAGCCTATATATCAGGATCCTCCGCCTTCGCAAATCCCTTCAAAGCGAAGGCGCAAAACCGAAACATGCAAATCGACGGCCGGGAAATCGATCCTTATTTCGAGATGGCCACCTGGCTGTCGTCGGGAGGGAGAACCTTCGATCCAAATTCGTTTCCGAGAAATGTATGGCTGTTGGAAAGTTCGGGGCCCGACGCCGGCGACGACTATAACGCCAACAATTTTCCCCAGCGAGGTTTGGTTTATCAGACTTCCAATGGAATCTTCAGCCGGGGCGATATTTATCGCGCCGGGGGCGTGAATGTTCCATCCTGGGCGGCTACACTTACTTACTGAAAATTGACCTTATGGATTGATGGAGACCAATGAGCGGCATTTATTTTTACAATACCGAAACCAATCGCAAAGAAGAATTCGTCAGCATCGAACCGGATCACGTGCGCATGTATACATGCGGGCCGACCGTGTACGATTTCGCCCACATCGGCAATTACCGGGCTTACTTGTTCGAAGACGTTCTCCGGCGCTATCTCAAATATCGCGGATACAAAGTAACTCATGTCATGAATCTGACTGACGTGGAGGATAAGATTATCCGCAAATCGCAGGAGCAGAACTGTACGATTTTCGATGTGACGAAGACTTATGAAGCCGCTTTCTTTGAAGATCTGGATTCGCTCTGCATCGAACGAGCCGAGCATTACCCCAAGGCGACCGATCATGTACCGGAGATGATCGATTTAATCAAAAAATTGCAAGAGAAGGGAATGACGTACGAAAAAGACGGCTCAATTTATTATCGCGTCAATATGTTTAAGGATTACGGCCGCCTGTCCGGAAATCGGCCCGAAACTGTGCAAGCCGGCGCCCGGATTGACGCGGATGAATATGAAAAAGAGGAAGCGACCGATTTTGTCCTTTGGAAATCGCGCAAAGAAGGCGAGCATTTCTGGCAGACTGAACTGGGCGAGGGACGCCCCGGCTGGCATATCGAATGTTCAGCCATGGCTATGAAATTGTTGGGCAGTCATTTCGACATCCATTGCGGAGGAGAAGACAATATCTTTCCCCATCACGAGAATGAAATCGCTCAAAGCGAAGGAGCGACCGGCGAAAGGTATGTCAATTATTGGCTTCATTGCCGCCATCTTTTGGTGGACGGCGAAAAGATGTCCAAATCGAAAGGGAATTTCTATACCTTGCGCGATCTGATGAACAAAGGCTTTCATCCCATGGCGATTCGATTTTTTATCGTGGCCAGCCATTACCGCACGCCGGTCAACCTCACCATGGAGGGCCTGCATGCCGCGCACGCCTCCTGGTCGCGCATCATGGATTTCCACGGCCGGTTGAAGGAAATCATGCAAAACGACGCGGAGGGCCGCCGTTCGGACAACCTGGATGAAGAACGAACTCAATGCCTGCAGCGCTTCAAAGAACACATGGATGACGATTTGGACGCCCCCCGCGCAGTCGCCGCTGTTTTCGACTTCATTCGAGAAGCGAACAAAATCATGGATGAGGGGCCGATCGCCAAAATCCAGGCTCAAGAGATACTCGAAGCGCTTTCCCAGATCGATTCGGTATTGGGCGTGATCGTAGAAGAAGAATTCATTTTGGACGAAGAGATAGAACGCCTCATCCAAGAAAGGCATGAGGCGCGTAAAAATAAAGAGTTCGCGAAAGCAGACGCCATACGCGATCAACTCACGGAGCAGGGAATCATTCTTGAAGATACAAGAGACGGCGTCCGTTGGAAGCGCCGGTAAACAGCGGGATATTATTTCATGAAAAAAAAATCGGAGCCATCGTATTACGCAAAGAAAATCGAACCTACCGTCGTCGGGAAGGGAATTTCCGTTCCATCTCTGATTGACGGCTGCTTCACCTCTTTTAATGCGCGCAATGTGCGCAACGCCTGCCAGTTGTTCGCCGGCGACATCATGAAAAACAACGCCACTGTCGGCATGAGCGTCTCCGGCGCATTGACGCCGGCCGGATTAGGGCGATCCTGCCTTATCCCTCTGATCAAGGGAGGGTATGTCGATTGGATCATCAGCACAGGCGCCAATCTGTATCACGACCTGCATTCATGTTTGGGATATGGCATGTATGAAGGATCGCCGGCGGCGGATGATTGCGCTCTTCGTGAAAACGAAGTGGTCCGCATTTACGATATTTATTTCAAGTCGGATGCGCTCTTCGACACCGATCGATTCATCCGCGAGTTGTTTCGAGAGCATACGTTTCCCGGGCCGGTCTCCAGCGCGGAAATTCATAACGTCATCGGCCGTTATCTTCTCAAAAAATGGCCGGACAGCCATGAATACAGCGTGTTGGCGGCCGCGGCGAAAATGGATCTCCCGGTGCATACCTCCAGCCCCGGCGATTCCAGCATCGGTATGAATCTCGCCGGCTTGGCGCTTGAAGGAAAAGGACCGATCATCGATCCGAATTTGGATGTCAACTTAACCGCGGCCTGGGTGTATAACGCCAAAAAGAGCGGCGGCCGAACCGCCGCCTTGATCCTCGGCGGCGGCAGCCCCAAAAATTTTCTGCTGCAGACCGAACCGCATATTCAGGAAGTGTTGGGCCTCAAAGAAGCGGGGCACGATTACTTTATTCAATTCACCGACGCTCGCGCGGATACCGGCGGTTTGAGCGGCGCGACGCCGTCGGAGGCGGTCAGTTGGGGAAAAATCGATCCCGCCATGCTGGCGCATACGCAAGTCTGTTACGGAGATGTGTCGGTTTATCTGCCGCTGTTCACCGCCTATGTCGCCGGTCAGGCCAAGAAGCGTAAGCCGCGCCGGCTATGGAAAAACCGGCGGGATATTATCGAGCGCCTCGAAAAGGCCTATCGGCGATCCGCCCATCGCGGGAAATGATTGCCTGGAAAAAAGCAGACATTCAGGATCAATCCCGATCGTCCCAAATTAACGAAGAAATTTATATCCCATCCGGTGAACCGTAATGATGTGTTTTGGATGATCGGGATCGTCTTCGATTTTTTGCCGCAGTTTGGCGATGTGGTTATCGACGGTGCGCGTTTGGGGAAACGACGTGTACCCCCAGACTTCCTTTAAAAATTCTTCCCGGGACACCGTTTCTCCTTCTCGTTCGATAAACAGGCGCAGGATTTCGAATTCGCGCGGAGACAGGTCGAGTTCGAGGTTCCCTTTGCACGATTCATATTTTTCGAAGTTGATTTTAACGTCGGAAAACGCATAGTCGCGCAGCGAACCGCCCATGGGCTCCGTGCGCCGCAAAATGACCTTAATGCGCGCCAAGAGTTCTTTCAGGCTGAACGGCTTGGTGATGTAGTCGTCCGCGCCGGTTAACAGCCCTTCCACTTTATCCGATTCCGACCCTCGCGCGGTCAGCATAATAATGGGGGTGGAGGAGCCGCTTTCCTTCAGTTTCCGGCAGACCTCCATTCCATCCATGCCCGGCAGCATCAGGTCGAGAAGAATAAGATCGAAATGCTCCTTCTGCGCCATGCGCAATCCTTCGCTGCCGTTCCCGGTGGCGGCGATCTCATAATCCTCAAATTCCAGGTTGTCCTGCAGTCCGCGGCGCATGTCCGGCTCGTCTTCGATAATGAGGATTCGTGTCATTCTCGGCGACTCCCTCTATCAAATAATCGAATCTGCTTTCTCGGCCGATCTTACACGTTCGATCAAGTTCATGGTTTTATTTTTTTATCAGCCGAAAGCATCCTATCATTCTCCATCCATCTTTTCTATTATATCCTTGGAATTGTACGCTTATTTGGCCATCTATTTTATGCTACTATATTACGATTTTTATCGATGCAATGCAAATTTCTCGTCATGGATCGTCTTGTTTTATTCCCGGTTCTTTACTCGATATCATAAGCGAGAACGAAGTCCGCGAGAAGCATCAAAATCGAGAATGGGGTTTAACAATCAGCGTTCCTGGTGGTATAAATAGCATACGCAGTCAAAAGCAAGGAAATAAAATCGAGGAGAAGAATTATGCTGAAGCTAAGTGGATTTGGCGATGAGATTGCAAAAGATTTTGAGACGCAGCTGCGCGAAATGCGCAAAATGAATCTCAATCACATTGCGCTGCGCAATTTATGGGGCGTCAATGTTCTCGATCTCAATCCCCGCCAAAAAAAGCGCGCCCGCGATCTGCTGCGGCAATATGGAATGGGCGTCTCGGAAATCGGCTCGCCTTTGGGCAAGGTGTCCGTTAGGAGCTCGTGGAAAAAGGAATGGGCTCGCTATGAAAGCGCCATTGAAAAAGCGCATTATTTCAACTGCCCCCGCATCCGCATCTTCTCTTTTTATTTCCCCAAAGGAGAGCCGTCCGAAAAATATCGAGAGGATGTAATCAAAAAACTTAGACTGATGGCGGATCGCGCGGAAGAAGAGGGTATTTTGCTGCTGCATGAAAATGAGGCCAATATTTACGGCGAGACCGGAATCCATTGCAAGGATTTGGCGGAAGCCGTCAATTCCCCCAATTTCAAATTGATCTTCGATCCCGCCAATTACATTACCACCGGAACCAGAGCGTTTTCGCAATGGTTCGATATGCAGGCGGATCATGTTGTCCATCTGCATATCAAAGACTGCACCTTCGAGGGCATCTTCACTCCGGCCGGTCAGGGTGACGGAGAAATTCCCGAATTGATCGCCGAATTGGCCAGGAGAGGATTTACCGGCTACGCCACTATGGAGCCGCATTTGCTGCAAGGCGGCCAGTTCTTCGGATTTACCGGACCGGAGAAATTCGTCGAAGCGACCGAAGCCTTTCGCAAAGTCTGCGATGAAGCGGGCATGCCGCACCGCGAAGTGCGGGTGGGAACCATCGGCATGGGATTTATCGGCATGTTTCATTGCGACGCCATGCAGGATGTGCCCGAAGCGCATCTGGTTGCAGTCGCCGATTCCGTGAAAGCGCCGAATTTGAAAAAAGCCGAAGATAAATTCAATGTCATGGCCTACGATAAACCGGCCGATCTCATTAAACGCAAGGATATCGACGCCATCACCATCGGTACGCCCAGCGGCCAGCATATGGATATCACCGTGCGCGCCGCCAAATCTAAAAAGCATGTTTTAACCGAGAAGCCGATCGAGGTTGCTTTGGATAAAGCCGACAAGATGATACAGGCCTGCCGCGACAACAAGGTAAAATTGGGCGTCATCTCGCAGCGGCGTTGGGATCCGGGCGTGCGAGAACTCAAAGAAGCCGTCGACGGCGGCAAATTGGGAGATCTGATCCTGGGCGACGCCTATATCAAATGGTGGCGCAGCCAGGAATATTACGACAGCGGCGGATGGAGAGGCACGTGGAAATTGGACGGCGGCGGATGCTTGATGAACCAATCGGTGCATACCGTCGACTGTCTGCAATGGATCATGGGGCAAGTAACGGAGGTTTACGCGCAAACCGCCTTGAAAGCTCATAAGCGGATCGAAGTGGAAGATATCGCGCAGGCGCTTTTGAAATACAAAAACGGCGCACTCGGCGTGATTGTCTCTTCGACCGCCTGCTATCCGGGATTCGAAGAACGCATCGAAGTATCCGGTTCGAAAGGCACCATGGAAATCTATAAGAACAAAATTCGAACCCGGGAAATCATAGGCGAGAAAAAGACCGAGCAGGAAGAAGCCGCGGATCGCGGCTCCGGCGCCGCCGACGCTCAGGCGATTTCCAATGAAGGACATGTCGCTCAGATCAAGGATTTCTGCCAGGCAATCATCGAAAATCGAGAGCCTTACATCACTGGCGAAGAGGGACGCAGGCCTCTGGAAATCATTTTAGCTGTGTATGAGTCGGCTAAAACGCAAAAACCGGTTAAACTGCCCTTAAAAAAGAAAAAATAATAGAAGTCTGAAAGATCCTGAAAACAAGTTATAATGGGGCGGTCCAATAAAAGGGCTGCCCCATCGATTTATGCGCCTTGAATCGTTTACTCTATGTCCGACGCTCTTCATATTCTTCATATCGACACCGACCTTACCTGGCGGGGAGGCCAGCAGCAGGCGGCGTCTCTTATCAAACAATTGCATCGAATGAAGCAGAAAAATGTGATTGTTTCACCCCCTGACAGCGAATTTCTGAATCGCATTCCGAAGGAGCATAGTATATGCCGTCCCGTTCGCATGCGCGGAGATTGGGATGTTTTTTCTGCATATTCCATCGCTCGCATTATCCGGCAAGAAGCCATCGACGTTATCCACGCCCATTCCGCCCGCGCTCATACCTTGGCGGTTTTGGCGAAGCGAATCTTTCGGATTCCGGCGCCCGTCGTTGTATCAAGGCGGGTTGACTTCCCCATTCGAAGTTCGATATTTTCTAAATGGAAATATCAAAACGCCGATTTTTACATTCCCATTTCAAAAAATGTCGCCGAACTGCTGGCCCAAGCCGGCGTGCCTCCAAACAAAATGGAGATTGTATACAGCAGCGTGGACGGCGATCGGTTCGCTCACGCGAACGGCCGCGCCGTCCGTAAAGAATTTTCCATTGATGAGAATAGCATCGTTATCGGGAATATCGGCGTATGCGAAGAGCGGAAATGCCAGCAAGTGATTTTAGAAGCAGCTTCTTTGGCGCTTCAAAAGGCGCCCAACGTCCATTTTTTCATTGTGGGCGATGGGTCGCTGCGTCAAAAATTGATGCAGTTAAGCCGGCAACTCAACATTCAGGATCACGTACATTTTCCCGGCTTCCGAACCGATGTCGGAGACTTTTTGGACGCCTTCGATATTTTCGTTTTTGTACCCAATTTGGAAGGACTCGGCTCTTCCATTCTTGACGCCCAGTTTTTTTCGCTGCCCGTGATCGCAACGCCGATCGGCGGGATCCCGGAAATTGTATTGGATCATGAAACAGGCATGCTTATACCGGTGAATGCCCCGGAACATTTGGCGCAGCGCATCCTTGATTTGATTGACTCGCCCCCGCTGCGAAAACGGTTGGGCGGCGCCGGCCGCCGGCGGGTGCAAGAATGTTTTCTCTCGACTTCCATGGCGGAAAAAACCTTAAAAATTTATCAAAAAACCTTAAATGAATTCACAAAATTCCAGTGATGGATTGATTGAAAATGAACGATTCCTCTCAATCAGAAATCGAAGCGCTGACCATCCCCGGCTTTCATGATGTCATGGAAACATTTATTCAGAAGCATTGGGGGGACGGCGGCATTCAAAAAATCCTTGACGTCGGAGCGGGGCAGGGGGCTTTTACGAAGCGCCTGAAAGAGCGCGGCTGTGAGGTTTCGGCCTGCGATCTTCATCAAGACCAGTTTCGATTAAAAAATGTTGAATTCAAGCCGGCCGATATTTCACGACATATCCCCTGGCCGGATGAAACTTTCAATTTGGTGATCGGTCTGGAAGTGGTCGAACATCTGGACGGCGCATCGACTTTTTTTCAAGAAGCCCATCGCGTGCTCAAACCCGGCGGATTTTTTCTCATATCGACGCCTAATATTCTTTCCATTAAATCCAGACTGCAATATCTATTCAGCGGCTTCTTTTATGCTTTCAAGCCTTTGCCCGACTCTTGCGGCGACGCCGTCATCGACCATATCACGCCTTTACCGCTCGACCTCTATCTCTATCGATTGAGGCGCGGCGGCTTTTCCATCGCAGAAATCACTACTGACAAATGGCAGCGCTCCTCCATGCTGGGCATGCTGCTTTATCCCTGCATCCAATTTTACACAGCCGTTAAATACGGGCGAAATTCCTCCGCCCTTCAACAGAACAGTTTCACTTGCCTGTTGGGCCGAAAACTGATTCTTCTCGCGCAAAAACAAGAGTAGGGCGGCGAGTTTGCGGGCCGCTCAGACTGGCCCTGTTTTAGGCGCCTGCGTCAAATAAAGATGCCACAAAATAAAATATTTGGTAAATACATAAAAACTCGACAACACGCAGACAATCAACCCGGGGATGCCGTCCAGAAATCCCAACCGGATGAAATAAGAATGAATAAATCGCCATAACGGTCGAAAGAAGAGATGCGTGAACGCGCAGGGTTTCTCCTGTTGATACAAGCGTTCGGCGCCTTCCTGCGTATATTGATGGAATTTATGGAAATAATCGTCGACCGAACGGTAGGTCAAATGAATCAGTTCTCCCTGGATTTTGGGAGGCTTCCTATCCAAAAGAAGATCGCCGTGATACCCGCATTCCTCCATTCGACCGCGATCTCGTTGAAACAAACGAGCGATCCAATCATCCCCCCAATGCCCGTGCTTCAAGGCGCATCCCAAAAAGAGATTTTTTCGTTTGATGGAATAAGCCGCTTCTGTCGAATCGGCATTCAATACGTCTTGTATGCTTCTTTTTAAGGCTTCGGTAACTCTCTCGTCGGCGTCTATGCGGAGGATCCATTCATGAGAAGCCCGGGGGATCGCCCAGTTGATTTGCGAGGAAAAAGTATCAAATTCGCGCTGTAAGATCCGCGCTCCATATTCTCGAGCAATCTCGGCGGTTCGATCGGTGGAGAATGAATCGACGAGCAAAATCTCATCCGCCCACTGAACGCTTTCCAAACAGGCGCGGATGCGATCTTCTTCGTTGTAGGCTGCAATTAACGCCGTGATTTTCTTCATTATTTCATCCTCCGCCGAATGTAGCCGCGCATCCAAAAATACGGCGCTTTGGGAAATTGGCCGGCATAAGCGGCCAGCAGCGGCTTGATTTGTTTTCGCCAATCGCATCGCCTGAGCCAGCCCAGCTCGTACGGAAGAAACACAGCAAGAAAATATCGCAGTCCGAAGTTTTTCAGGATGCAGCGAATTCGTCCGCGGTGATATTTATAGTAATAAGCAAAACTCTGTTTTTTCGTACCGTATGTCTCAAAATGATAGACGACCGACGAGGGTTGATAGAGAACCGCATAACCGGCTTGCTTCATCCGAATGCTGAAATCCAAATCCTCAAAATACAAAGGGAAGCCTTCATCCAATCTCCCCAAACGATCCAAGAGAGTCCGGCGTACGGCCAGCGAGGCCCCGGTCAAATATTCCACTTCTTTAGGCGCATTAAAGGCCTCTCCGTCCGGCAGTCCGTAGCCGATATGCTGAGTCAAACCGTTGGGCGCCATCACACCGCCGGCGAACTGGATTCGATCGCCGCCGGGAAACAGCAATTTGGATCCCGCCATGCCCGTGCGGGGATCGCGCTGCAGCGGTTCGATCAATTCAGTTAACCAGCCCTCGCAGACTTCCGTATCGATGTTCAGCAGAACGATGATTTCGCCGCGAGCAACGCGAATGCCCAGATTGCAGCCTTTGGGAAATCCGTAGTTTTCCCGGTTGCGGACAATCGTGATTCGATCTTGATATGCGTAGGCTAATTCGGCGGATCCATCGCTTGAAGCGTTATCGACAAAAAGAATTTCTTTGGGATGATAGGAATCGCGTAGAACCGAATCGAGACAATGTTCAACGAATCGCATCCCGTTGTAATTCAGAATAACGACGGAAACGAATGGGCGATGGTTCGGCTTTGATTTTTGCATCATGGAAGGGTGATCTAGAACTGCGCGCTTTCTTTTTCCAGTATATCATTCGAGTTTTTGCCATTTTGATGATTCGATTCCGCAATACGGGTGAAAATCAAACGGCCGGCGGAAGTCTGCAAGACGGACGCTACTGTTACCTGGACTTCCCGCCCCAGAAGGCGCTTGCCGTTTTCAACAACAATCATGGTTCCGTCGTCAAGATACCCCACTCCCTGGCCGGCTTCTTTGCCTTCGCGAATAACCTGAACGGATAACTTTTCGCCGGGAAGAACGATGGTTTTCAGGGATTGGGCCAGGAGATTGACATTAAGAACGCTGATTTGTTCGATCTCCGCCACTTTATTCAAATTGAAATCGACGGTCAGCAGCGTTCCTTCATAACGCTTGGCCAGAGTGAGCAGTTTTTTATCCACTTCGGAAAGGTTGGGGTAGTCTTCCTCGAGTATTTCCACTTCGCACCGCGATATTTTCTGCATCCGTTTGGAAATATCGAGGCCGCGGCGCCCCTTGCTGCGCTTCATGGGATCTTTGGAATCCGCCAGAATTTGCAATTCGTTCACGACGAAGGCCGGAATGACGACCAATCCTTCAAGGAATCCCGCCTCCGATATTTCCGTGATGCGCCCGTCGATCAGCACGCTCGTATCCAGGATCTTGCAGCCGAATAATCGATCTTCGCTTCGCTTCAAAAAACTGCTGGTGGAAAAATCGAATTTATGAGCGTTGCGCAAAGCTACTTGGACGCCGAAATAGCCGAAAAATAAATGGAGATAGATTTTAGTTAAATCATGCACTTTTTCGGGCATGCTTTTGGGAAGCCCCTGTACGATCAGGCTGGATGTGATCAGCCCCAACATCATGCCGATTACGCCGATGATCAATTCTTGGGGAAATGCGGAGCGAATCTGACTTTCGATCAAAACCAGCACGCAGGCCGCCACCATGGCGGATAAATCGTAATACAGCAAATCGTTGTCGAGGATGTAGGGATTGATCAATTGCGCGGTTTTATGCGTCACCAGACCCACGAGAATGATGAAAATAAACCTCACGACTCCCAGAAAAGGTATTTTCCGCTCGGATGAATTGGATTGATTTTGGCTCATGATTGAAACAAGATCGTCTTCATTTCATCCACGCTTTGCGCGGATGTTAAACCGTCCCAATGGTCTCCCTGCCGCTGAAATTCACGGGCGTTTCCTTCGGGGATCATCCCGGCCGAGTATCCTAACTGTCTCGCTTCGCGTATTCGCGGCTCTGCGCCTCGCACGGCTCGGATTTCACCCGATAAACCGATCTCTCCAAATAGAATGTACTGCGGCGGGAGAGGAATGTCAAAATAACTGGAGAGTATCGCCGCCGAAACTCCCAAATCGCCGGCCGGCTCGTTGATCGTGATTCCGCCGGTAACGTTGACAAAAACGTCTCTCGATCCCAATGGAATATGCAGGCGCTTCTCTAAAACCGCCAGGATCATGGCCAGCCGGTTTCCATCGATGCCGGTCGATGTTCGGCGAGGAAATCCATGGCCGTGAAACGGCGCCACCAAAGCTTGCACTTCGATCAACATGGGTCGATTCCCCTCCAAGGCGACGGTTACGACCGATCCAGCCGGCCGCCGCCCGCCGCCGCCCGCAAAAGCGGCCGCCGGATTGGACACCTCTCGCAGACCCCGTTCGCTCATTTCGAAAATCCCGATTTCGTAAGTGGAGCCGAAGCGGTTTTTTGCGCCCCGCAGGATCCGATAATGCCGGTGCGGATCGCCTTCAAAATATAAGACGACGTCCACAAGATGCTCGAGCAGACGAGGTCCGGCGATATTTCCATCTTTGGTGACGTGCCCGACGAGGACGATCGGCGTGGCGGCCTCCTTGGCGAGACGCACTAAAAGAGCCGTGCAGTCTCTCACCTGGCCGACGCTTCCGGGCGCGGACGTCAATTCGGACCAGGCCGTGGTTTGGATCGAATCAACCACCGCCAGAAACGGCTGCATAGCGCGGATTTCGCCGATCATCGCATCGACCTGCGTTTCCGATTTGATGAACAACTCCGCCGATTGAACGCCAAGGCGGCTCGCTCGCAATTTGATTTGCCCCGGCGATTCTTCGCCGCTCA
>JAFGTC010000096.1 GCA_016934335.1 Candidatus Omnitrophota bacterium
TGGCGGTGCTTTCTCCTTTGACCTCGCCTATCGCCTATATGAGTTCGATTCCGAGGTCGCCATTTTTCCCCTCCCGCTTGTTTACCAATACAAGCGGCAATAACGAGGCGTTCGGACGCGTAGGAAACGACGCCTATGGATACTGGGATAACGATCCGGAAATCATGGAGCCGGCCGGCAACAATCACATCGATTGGAATTTAGGCATGCTGGGGCAATACATCCCCAGGATGAAGCCTTGGGATTTCGTCCTGATCGCTTATGGACCGTCTGCCGATTCCAGCACCACTCTGCACACCGGCCTGCCTTATCACACCTCCAACGGTTTGGTGAGTCAGGGTGAAATTTTCCTCACCAGCGGAGGCGTATCAAATGAAAACGCCTCTTATAAATCCGGCGCCTAAAAATCTGGCGGCTACGTCTTTTCGCGGCGCAAGAATATTCATTTATTTATGGTAATTTATCATCTCTCCCCCCACCTGCGGGGGAGAGATGACGTAAATTTGGCTGGATCATTCATGGATGCCAATCCAGCGGATCTTTTTTTCTCATCCATTTCCCCCATATCCCGTTCGCAACACTCGATTTATCACCAACATTCGGATGGACGACTTTTCTTAACCCCATATTGCATTATTCGTCTGGGCGCCATAAAATATGTGAAGCGGTCATGCGAATTAATTTACGGGGAGAGAAACGATGGAAAATCAAAGAAATAATGCATATGCTTTTACTTTGATCGAACTACTGATCGTTGTCGCGATTATTGGAATTCTGGCGGCGATTGCCGTTCCCAATTTTCTGAACGCCCAAGTACGCGCCAAAGCCGCCCGCACCTTCGCCGATATAAAAATGCTCTTCGATCAGGCCCACATCCGGCACATGGATTGCGGGCTGTGGTTGATTGACGGAAACGACACGAGCCACGGGCCGCCGGAAAAATGCAGTTATCCCGGGGGAATTCACTTTTTCGGCGTGACCTGCCAGCAGGCGAAAGTGGATTGCGCCTGGTGCGGCAACAACTTCTTCAATGGGCAAATTTGGGCCCTGCTCACAACTCCTGTCAACTATATCGGAGGCATTCCCAAGGATCCATTCGGCGGCGGATTGTTCTATGGTTATGAAGACCGGGATTGCGCCAATTCCGAACTCGGCACCCATTGGCTGATGTTCGCAGCCGGCCCCGACGGCGATATGGGAGATTGGAATACGAACCGCGTCGCCTATCCTTATATACCGTCCAACGGCGTCGTATCCAACGGCGACGTCTGGAAGGCGCAGCCGCTCAAAATGGGCGGCAGCAGCCGCTTCTTCCAGGAAATCGGCTTATTTGACACGTATTTTTAAACATGAATCCATATCCAATTATTCTTTTTTGCGATGGGATAGAGAGGCGGGCAATGCGCCTCTCTCTTATCCTTCTATATGTTTTTTAGGGATTCACTCTTTGCATCGCTCCTGTTTTGCATAAAAATATCAAATCGGTTATGCTATAGAGCGATCAACATGATCGGTCCGGTAAGAATAACCTGTGTAAGGAAGAATCCATGGGAAAACAAACAAAAGTCCGTTGCGCTTTTACATTAATTGAATTGCTGATCGTCGTCGCCATTATCGGCATCCTGGCGGCCATCGCCGTCCCCAATTTCCTCAATGCGCAAGTCCGGGCCAAGGTGGCTCGCTCTCTCGCCGATTTACGCTCCATCGGCTCGGCCATCGGAATGTACCGGCTGGATAATAATTCTGTGATCCCCGATCCAACGCAAGTTGGAGTCGTAGGAGGCCAGAGCGACGGGCTGCAAGTGTGGAAATACCTGACAACGCCGATGTCGTACATCAACGGCAGCGCGTTTTTCGATCCCTTCGTCCCCAAAACGAACGAATACAGCGGAGCGGCCTGGGAAGCGGTCAAGGTGGGAACCTATCATTACAGGAACATCGATCAAATGCGAGAATCGGGCGCAACGGGCATCGACGATAACGCCAGTTTCGTATCCCGCAGTCCAGGCCCGGACCGATGGTATATTGTCAACCCTCAGAGACTCGCTTATTGGATGGCCTATGAATCAAGCAACGGATTGAACAGCATCGGGGATATTGTTGTATCGGATAAAGGCATTCTAGGACAAGGTTTTAGAGGGAACGACTTTTCCATCTCCTTTTAGAGGAAGACAAAAACTGGTTGATGCGCGAAAGCGGGCAGCCCATTAAAGATCGGACAACCAGGAATATAGTCTCAGAAAGGCATGTCGGATGAGACGGCAAACTCCGATATCACAAATTCACCCAGCTCGATCATCATGCCTGTCCGATTCAACGCAAATCCTTACAAAAAAGCAAATCCATACAAAAATAATCTGTAAGGATCCATCCAGACTTAAAAACTCAACATTCGCGGTTTAACAATATCCGTAAAATCCTGGTATTTTACTTGGACTAATTCGCGATGGGTTCCCGCATTAAAAGCGATTTCGTCGTCTTCGGCCAATTCTTCCGATGCCAGCACTTCCATTCCAAAAAGTTCACCGAGAGGAGGCATGGCGCCGGTTTCACACCCGGGAAATCGATCGACGAACTCGGATTCGTTGGCCAATTCGATCTGCTGGGCGCCGGCGGAATTCTTCAACCGATTAAAATCGATTTTATTCGACGCCGGCAGAACGACCAGAGTCATTTTTCCATCGATTTTAACGACGACCGTTTTGGCTAAATTTTTGCCGGGAATATGCGCGGTGGCGGCGATTTCCTGCGACGTATAGGCCGGAGAATGGGTTATGGAAATATACTTGACATGACGCTGATCGAGGTATTCTTTAATCTTAGCCGTTGGCATGAGAACCTCCTTACTCAACTTTTTTGAATCGTCCGGAAAAAGAGTGGGACGAAAAAGCATTCGGAGATCGGACGCAAGCCAAATTGATTAGATATAATAGATGCACACTATTGTAGCATTTATCATGGAATTTCGTGTAAAAAAATGAACAAAATTCCAAGCGACGCCGAACGAGGCGGAATTCGGGCATGCAGCGAAACGCTCTTTTGAATGTCAGGAAGATGAAAGCGCATCATGAGAAATCAAGAAACGGATAAACCTTCAATCTATCGCTATGAAATCCAGGTTGTTTCGGAAATGCTGGATGGAAATCAACACGTCAATAACGTCGTTTATGTGCAATGGATGCAGGATGCGGCGGTTCGGCATTCCAAAGAATCGGGCTGCACGCGCGCCACAAAAGAAATCGGCGCCTCCTGGGTCGCTCGTTCGCATTGGATCAAATATCTGCGCCCCGCCGTTCTGGACGATCGGATCGCCGTCCATACCTGGGTTTCCAATTTTCGAAAGGCGTCATCCCTGCGAAAATACAAATTTGTCAGGATCAACGACCAGGCCGTCCTCGCGGAAGGCGAAACGGATTGGGTGTTAGTGGATGGGAATACCGGAAAACCACGCGCCATTCCTGCATCGATCTCGGAAGCATTCACCCTTGTCCCTCAAGAACAGGAATCCGCGATTTTCGGCTGACAATAAGAGGCATCAATCGTCTCGACGGCCTTGCTTGGATCCGGCAGTATAAGATTAGGCGCCATTGCGAACGATGCTCGAGGGCTTCGATGTCAACGCTCCGCGATCCATTCGATTTCCGGACAATATTTCCGGACGACCGGGATGATCGCTTCCGCGAAAAAGGATTCGCTCCAATCGTGTCCAACGGCGACGACGTTCAATCCCGATTCCCGCGCCTCCCATGATGGATGGTAACCGATCTCTCCGGTCACATAAGCGTCTACCTTAAGCGAACAAACCATGGGAATAAAAGAACTGCCGCTGCCGGTCGATAGGGCGATTCGCTTGATGCGGCGCTTCCGATCCGGACAAACGACGGCGGCCGGCGCCCATTGAGGAAGGCTGGATTGGATGCGCTGAAGAAATTCGCTCCACGATAATTTCGTTTCAAATTCCACGATCCACAAAGCCTGCCGGAGGTCTCGGAATTGATCTTGAACATAAAGATCGTAAGCCGGCTCTTCGTAGGGATGCGCTTCATACAAGGCTTTGACCACGCTCCATTTGGCGCGTTCGGGAAGAATCATCTCCAATCGATTCTCTTGAACCCGCTCCAACGCGCCGCTCGCTCCGATAAAAGGATTGGCGTGTTCAGAACCCAGAAAAGTCCCTTGACCTTCGAGAGAGAAGGAGCAGAGCGAATAATCGCCGATTTCTCCCGCGCCCGCTTGGGATAAAGCGGTTCGAATTCGGTCTGCATATTCAGGGGGAGTAAAAGTGACCAGTTTCAAACGCCTCTCCTGCGGTTTTTCCGCCAGGGGATGCATGGTTATACCGCCCAATTTTTTCGCCCAGACTTTCGCCATGCCTTCGGGATGGAGATCGAAATTCGTGTGGGCGGCGTACAAGGCCAGATCTTTCCGAATAATTTCGCGCACAAGCCGCTGCACGGGATTGTCCTCCATCAAGCGCTTGAGAGGACGGAAAATCAGCGGATGATGCACAAGCAGCATATCGGCCTGTTTTTTCACCGCTTTTTTCAGGAAGTCGGTCGAGACTTCGAGCCCGACATAGACTCTCTGGACATCCTGCCGGGGATTTCCCGCCTGGAGGCCGATTGGATCGTCCGGCAGCGCCCAATCGGGGGGAACGGCATGTTCGATGCGCCGAATACATTCTTGAATCTGCATGCGTCTTCTCTCCCTTTTTTTATTATGATAGCGCGGCGAAATCAACGAATCCATGCTCATTTTGTCGACTCAATCCAGAAGAAAATCAACACAGGAACATCGTGCGTTCGCTTCATGGTTCTTGATCGCCCATTCGAGTACTGCTAAGGTCATACACTCGTGAAATAAGCAAGATGAGGTATTCTATTCCATGGAACGAACGTTGTTGTTGATCAAGCCGGACGGCGTGCAAAGAAAGCTGGTCGGCGAGATTATCGGCCGGCTCGAACGGCGCGGGTGGGATCTCATCGGCATGAAACTTTTGCAGGTCACCCCCGAATTGGCTCATCAACATTATGCCGAACATAAAGGCAAGCCGTTTTTCGGCGAGCTGATCGACTATATCACCGAAGGTCCGGTGGCGGCCATGGTCTGGCGCGGCGATCAAATTGTCACCGCCATGAGAACCATGATGGGTAAGACCAATCCCATCGAATCCGCGCCGGGCACGATTCGGGGCGATCTGGCCAATAATTTCACGCGCAACATCGTTCACGGCAGCGATTCGGTCGAAAGCGCCGAACGAGAAATCGCCTTGTTTTTCAAACCGGAGGAACTCTGCGAGTAGTTCTACATCGAATTCAGCCGCACCGGCAGGATAACGGCGATGGACGATCCGATGTTCTGCATAGAAAAAAGTACAAAAAATGCGAATTGAAACCATTACCTCTTCCGGTATCGCGGCTAGAATATTACAATAAAATTCGCTAACAAAACGCCATTGAGTCAATCACAAAATTTACGGCGGCGTAGCTCAGCTGGTTAGAGCGCACGGCTCATATCCGTGTTGTCCGGGGTTCAAGTCCCTGCGCCGCTACCACGACCATCCTTCCGGCAACTCTGCGAAAAACGAGTTGTCGGTTTTTGCTACAAGACTTATTTTTCTATAAAACAAAAGATTATGTCAAAATCGTCTGAACTGTTCGAAATGGCCAACGCTCTCATTCCTGGAGGAGTGAACAGCCCTGTGCGCGCATGGAAAGCGATGGGCGGCGATCCTTTCTTCGTCGTCCGGGGAAAAGGCTGCACGCTGACAGACGAAGACGGAAAAATTTATCTGGACTACGTCGGATCGTGGGGGCCGATGATCTTGGGGCACGCCCACTCCGAAGTAGTGGCGGCCGTCGAAGAAGCGGCCCGCGATGGATTGTCGTTCGGCGCCCCTACCCGGCGCGAAGTGGACCTGGCCCGCATGATTGTGGAGGCGGTTCCCTCCATCGAGAAAGTCCGACTGGTCAATTCCGGCACCGAAGCCACTCTCAGCGCCATTCGATTGGCGCGCGCCTATACGAAGCGAAGCAAGATCATCAAAACGATCGGCGGCTATCACGGCCACCACGATGCGCTGCTTGCGGCGGCGGGCTCAGGCGTCGCGACCTTGGCCATCCCCAGCACGCCGGGCGTTCCCGATTCGGTAGTGCAGGACACGGTGCTCGTCCCCTATAACGACATCGACGCCGCGCGCGATGCATTCGCCAGACATGACGGCGAAATCGCCGCCGTCATGGTCGAGCCGATCGCGGGGAATATGGGGGTCGTCCCGCCGCAGCCGGGCTACCTGGAGACGCTGCGTGTTTTGTGCACCGAACACGAATCAATTTTGATTTTCGACGAAGTGATGACCGGCTTCCGCGTAGCCTACGGCGGAGCGCAGGAACTGTACGGCGTTCTGCCCGATCTCACCACCTTGGGCAAGATCATCGGCGGGGGATTGCCGATCGGCGCCTACGGCGGCTCCCATGAAATCATGAAGCGCGTCGCGCCCGAAGGCGATGTCTACCAGGCGGGGACGCTCTCCGGCAATCCGGTCGCGACCGCCAGCGGCATTGCGACTCTGCAGTTGCTGCGCAGCAGCGGATTTTATGAAGAATTAGAAAAGAAAGCCCAAAAATTGATGCGCGGCTTCCAAAAGGGAGCCGACGACGCGGGCGTTCCCATCCAGATCAATTCGGTCGGATCAATGATGACGGTTTTCTTCACCGATAAGCCGGTCGTCGATTTCGCTTCCGCCGGCGCCGCCGACGGCAAGCGCTACGCCAAATTCTGGCGATCGATGCTGGACCAAGGAATTTATCTACCCCCTTCGCCCTTCGAGGCGTTTTTCCTCTCCATCTCCCATTCCAACCGCGACCTGGATCGCACGATCAACAACGCCGCCCTCGCCTTCAAATCCTTGAGCGAATAACGGGCCTTTCGTTAGACGCGTCTTAAATCCACGGCGCAAAGCGTGTAGAATCTCTCCGATTTACACAATCAAACCGCATGCCAAACCATGCGGTTATTGATGCGCAAGAGAGGAGATCATTATGAGAAAGTGGTTTGTATTATTCATGGCTTGTTGTATAGCGCTTCCGATCATCGCCTCATCCCAAGAGCGAGACCGGCGTCCGCAAGGGCATCCCGATAGCAGCGAATGGCAGGATTTGTTTAAATCCGACCTTTCCAACGCCATTTTCCCCGAAGGCATTTGGACGTTCGAAGACGGCGTACTCACCGCCAGCGAAGATCAGTGCATCTGGTCTGACAAAGATTACGAGAATTTTATTCTCGATCTAGAGTTTAAAACCGCCGAGGGCACCAACAGCGGCGTGATCGTCTACTGCAGCGACATGAAGAACTGGATTCCGAATTCCGTCGAAATTCAGATCGCCGACGATTTCTCCGAGAAATGGTCGAGCCAACCCAAAACCTGGCAGTGCGCCGCCATTTTCGGCCACTTGGCCGCCGAGAAAAGCGTTGTGAAAAAACCGGGCGAATGGAACCGGATGACCATTCGATGCCGCGGCCAACGAATCAGCATCATGCTCAACGATGAAACCGTCACGCGCATGGACATGTCCAAATGGACCAGCGCCAAAACCAATCCCGACGGCAGCGAAATCCCCTCCTGGCTAAGCACGCCTTTCGCCGAACTTCCGACCAAGGGCCGCATCGGTCTGCAGGGCAAGCACGCCGGCGCCCCGATCTTTTTCCGCAATATCAAGGTTCGGGAGATGAGAAGAAGATAGTTGCTCTTTCCTTTCTGACGTGATTTCTCAAGGGCCGCCGTCGCGCGGCCCTTTCTCTATATCCATCCTTTTTTTATGATCGATGGAGAATACGAGAATTCGATTCAGGGCGGTGAAGACTCATGATCATTCATTCCATAATCTTCGCGTTGGCCGCGGCGGCGGGAATCATGACCGACGCGCCTGCAGGAACTCATTCAAACAAAGAAGAGGTCTGGATTCGAGTCAACCAGGCGGGATATCTGCCCGGCGACTCCAAAATCGCCGTGCTCTCCAGCGGGCAGCCTCTTTCAGGAACCTTTGAGGTGGGCGCCGTCTCATCCGGCATCGGGGCGGATTGCGGCGCATGGGGACCGTTTCAACACAATTACCGGCTGAATTTCTCCTCGCTGAAAGAACCTGGCGAATACCGAATCCGGTTTGGCGAGATACAGTCGCCGGCCTTTCAAATTGGAGACGGAGCGTATCAAGACGTTCTTCCCAAATTGCGGGAATTCATGAAACTGCAGCGCTGCGGCGATAATCCAATCACCGGCGAAAAATGTCATCAACAGGACGGCGTCGACGTCGTCACTGGAGAACGCCTGGACTTGACCGGCGGATGGCACGACGCCGCCGACCGGCTGAAGCACATGATCACGACGACCTATTGCACGGCGGCTTTGTTTCTCGCCGACGAAGAGGAAGAAGCGCGCCATGGCGCCGCTTTGCTCAAAAAAATCCACCCGGCGCCCGGCGTCATTTATGTGCAGATCGGCGACGACCGCGACCATCTCCCGCCGATGACGCTTTGGCATGACGACCAGAGCGATTACGGATGGGGGCCGGGCGGCCCGAGAGCGGCGTGGAGAGCGACCGGAAAGCCGGAAGGGCCGACATATAAAAACGAGTCGGACGGATTGGCGAATTTAGCGGGACGCTGCTCCGCCGCCCTGATGCTGGCGGGAGATCGAGAAGCCGCCGAATCTCTGTACCGTCTGGCATGCGCCAATCCCGGCTGCGCCATGTCGGTCCCTGTGAGAGCGCCGTATTATTACGGCGAAAGCACCTATTTTGACGATCTGGAGTGGGCGGCGGCGGAACTCTACATAGCAACGCGCGAAACGCGCTATCTTCGGGAGGCCGTCGATTATGCGCGCCGCGCCGCTGAAAGCCGCTGGATGGGAAAAGATCGGCATGGACATTACGAGTTTTTCCCATACGTCAACCTGGCGCATTGGCGCCTCTACCCCCATGTCGACGAAGCGATGAAAGACGAACTCGCTGCGTTCTATCGAATTGGATTGGAGCGAATTCGCGAGCGGGCGATCCAGAATCCCTATCGTCTGGGAACGCCTTTGGTGTGGTGTTCGACGAACAATGTCATCGCATTTGCGCTGCAAGCGCGGCTCTACCAGAAAATGACCGGCGACAACCGCTACGAATCGCTGGCGGCGGAGGCGCGCGATTGGATATTCGGCCGGAATCCATGGGGCGTTTCCTTCGTGATCGGCGTTCCCGAACACGGCGTTTACGCCAGCCGGCCGCATCATTTATTTTATCATATCAAAAACCACCTTCCCGTCGGCGGATTGGTGGACGGCCCCGTCTATAAAGAGATCAACGACAACTTGAAATACGATTCTTTTGGAGAAGACGCCTTGGCCCGCTTTCAATCCGACATCGGCGTTTATCATGATTGCTTCGGCGATTTTTCTACAAATGAACCGATTATCGACGGAACGGTTTCTTTGATACTACTGCTAAATGAGTGGCCCTAAACGTGGAAGCAAAAGGGCGAACGGTGCAAGTTCTTCTTGGGTTGCTGTTCTGCCAACATTTGTTGCAATTCGATGATCATGCTATGATTTTATATTACCCATATTATTTTGGGGGAAATAAAATTCGAACATAAAAACAGAATTTCCGCAGGAGGATGAAAATCATGAAGTGCGCCGCGTTTATTCTTCTTCTCTTTGTTTTGATCGGCTTCCCTGTCGCGCCCGCTCTATCGCAGCCGCAAATTGAACTGGATTCGGAAAGCCATAATTTCGGGACATCCTACCCCAATCAGGTGCTCCATCATGATTTTGTATTCTTGAACAAGGGCGATAAGCCTCTGGAAATTTTAAACGTATCGACCACTTGCGGGTGCACGGCGGCGCTTCTTTCCGCCACCACGATTCTTCCCAGCGCCACGGGAATCGCATCGGTGACCCTCGTAACCGGCGCCCCGCGCATCAAAAAAGAACGCGCGACATTAACCACAAACGATCCCCGGCGCCCCAAAGTTGCGTTATCTGTCGAAACCGATGTCCGAAACATGTGGTTGTTGACGCCCAAAAGTTCATTTATTTTTACCGAACTGCCGTTCGATTCGCAGCAAACCATGGAATTGACATTGAAACAAATCGATGGAGAACCGTTCAAAGTCAAGGCGGTTTCGGTCAAAGAACCTGAATTATCCGTCAAAGTGGGCGAACCGGCTAATAATGAAATCCAGATTATCCTGACAGTGAATGCAGGCCGCGAAAAGAAAGTCATCAATGACAACGTGATGGTGCTGACCGACTACCCCAAGCAGCCTCACATACAGATTCCCGTCTTCGGCCGGATTGTCGGCTACATCCGCTTCAACCGGCAGCGCGTGTTCTTTGGAACGATGCATCCCGGCGAAGAGAAAAAGATCGAAGTTTCGGCCAAATTAACCGATCCCAACGCAGATCCATACAGTTTGAAGATCCTGGATATCCAATCGGAGCCCAACCTGATCACAGGTACATTTCTGGGAATGCGCGGCGACGGGCAACTGCGCATTGAATTGACCTATAAAGCCCCAATGGAGCCCGGCTATCAAACAGGTACAATCACTTTCAAATCCAATCAGGAAAGCGAACCTGTATCGGAACTGCCGTTCTCCGTTTTGATTCGGCCGAAAAAATAGCAGCGCCGCCGTCTATCCTGCGGCGGCAAACTCTGATCTTTCGGTAATTTCCGCCAACGGATGGAAATGAATCCGTTGAGCAGCGCTGCACACCGGCGCCGGATTTGATAAAGAAAAGAAGATGGCTTTTCAGTTTGGAGAAAGTATAATTTTTGCTAGATAAATATCGCGGCCTCACCTAGAGCCAAGAAGAAGAAATCTTCGGTTTCCCCAAACGCAGGGAAAAGGGGATTTTTATATGCATCAGGTTTTGTTAATGATCCCAGGCCGTTAAGGGATAATGGTAATTGAAATATGAAGCGATTTTTGATTCAATCCATCGGCATCATCGTCATTTCCAGCATTGTCGGTCTTCTTGTGAACGCCGTCTCGTCTCCCTCGCTGCCGCTGATCCGCCCGCCCGACGAAAGCGATGAAAAATGGACCGTTGTCACCGGCGAGGAAGTCCTGCAGCATCTACAGGATGGATCGGCTATTTTTATCGATGCGCGCGACGAAAAATATTTTAACGAGGGACACATTCCCAGCGCCATCAACCTCCCCGCCTCCAATTTTGGCGAAGCGTTCGCTGAGATCGGCGAATCTCTGCCGCGTGAATTTTTCATCATCGTCTACTGCCAGGGCTCGCCGTGCGACGAAAGCCATGACGTCTTGGATCATCTCGAATTGCTTGGCTTCCAAGATTTAGCGCTCTACGAAGGCGGCTGGATGGAATGGGAGCAGAACGGACATCCTGCAGAAACGAGTGGAGAATAATGTCGTTGAACCAACCTAAATTCGATAAAATCCTTGCTCACCCTTACGCCGTCATCGTCCTGCGAGTTCTCGTAGGAGGGATTATGATATTCGCCGGCTGGAGCAAACTCATCGACATGGCCGGCATGGCCGAATCGATCGAGAATTATCGCATTCTTCCCAGCGCATTGGTGAATATTCCGGCCATCATCCTGCCCGCCATTGAGTTGATCGCCGGCGTCTGCCTCATCGCCGGCATTTGGATCGACGGGGCTTTGCTGATTGTGACCGGCTTGTTCGTGGTGTTTATCGCGGCGATTCAGTCGGCTATCTGGCGCGGATTGAACATCGAATGCGGCTGTTTTGGATTATCCGACTCGGAAATTGTGGGGGCGAAAGTCTTGATTCGAGACAGTTTGTTCGTGCTGGCCACCGTTCCGATATGGCTTTCACGAATTCGAGGCGATGAATCCCAAAACCTTCAACTTGAAGAGATAGCGTCCGAATTACACTCGGATGTTTAATAATTACACTCGGATGTTTAATCCGGCGCGGCGCGCCTCAGATTGCGCCAGCACGCCTTTAGATGTGTAAACGCCGCTTTCTTGGTGCGGCGTCCGCTGCTTTAACTGCTCCCGAATGGCCGAAACCGATCTCTGCAAGATAAGCCGGTTGGAGCGATTGGCGCTCCGAACAGCCTCCAGAGTGGTTTTGAGAGATTGTCTCGCCTGCTCCAATTCGGCGCGGTTGGCGGGAGGAAGCGCCTCCAATAGATCCTTCAAGGTTAAACCGTCTTTCCAAACGCCCCATTCCTCGGCGATGCGATTGGATGCCTCGATGCGGCGCTCTTCCCATTCCTTCGCCTGCTCGGTCAAATCGCTGATTCGCTCGGTATTTTTAAGAAGTTTATCCGCGTCTCCGGCGGCCAGCAGCTTCCGCTCGTCTCGCTTCGCTTTCAGAATTCTTTCGTGAATGCGCTGTTCCTGCGCGAGGATCTCGACAAGTCGCTTCAGAGTCATGATATTGTCGCCTACCGATTTACGATCTGGTCCGTGCCGAGCCGTCGCTGCCAATTGATCGGCATGTATTGGTTCTGCGTTTGAGGCAGGTCGAACATGCGGCTTTGGTTCTGGAATTTCAAGAAGGTTTCCGTGCTTTTTTCCAGCGGGATGAAATCGTTGTGCGCTTCATCCCCGTTGGAGTTTTTTAAATCCATATAATCCTGCGTCTTCTTAAATTCGCCGGGCTCGACGATTTGATCGTTTCTCTGCTTCATCTCCTGGTAGATCAATTCGCTGATTCCCAGCGATTGGCTGTCCGCCAGTTGACCGGCCAAATTGTCGTCGACCATCTCCATGTACATTTCCGTCGCATGCGAATCCTGGATGATTCCGTTTTGGGGAACAGTCTTGCGCATCTCTTTCAAGAGTTGGCGGATCATGATTTCTTCAAATTGCTGGGCGGTCTCGCGCATCTGCTCGTCGGATATCTTTTTTTGTCCACGCAGCGAGATCGCCTTCAGCGATTCGATTTGACCGTCCAATCGACCGGAGGCCGCCGCATTGCTTTGAAGAGAAAGAATATCGTTCATCGCCGCCTCCGTTTTACTGAATCATTTCCACTTCCGCCTTGATGTATCCGGCGGCCGCCATGCTCTGCAGGATGGCGATTAAATCGCGCGGGGTGTAGCCGAGTTGATTGAGGTTGGCGATGACTTCGCCGATGGTGGTCCCCTGGACGAGAGCCACTTTATCGCCCACATCCGCCGTAACCTGAGTTTGAGCCGTTTGGACGGTTTGGCCGCCCGAACCGAAGCCCGGCTGTGAAACTTCCGGCGTCGTCTGGATGGTGATGCGCAGCGGCCCGTGAGCGATCACCGCATCGCGCACCCGAATGTTCTGGCCGGCGACGACTGTACCGGTGCGTTCGTTGATGATGATTTTGGCCGGTTCGTCGACCTCGATCTCGGTCTCGTCGATAAAAGCGATCGCATTGACCAGCGAATCGAAAACTCGCTTTCCCAATCGGATTTTGGGCAGGCCGCCGACTTGGATTCGTTCAAAGTTGACTTGAACCGCACTGGCGTCTTCAGCGACGGCGACATGATCCTGGCAGACCGCGTTGATTTCCCGTTCTAAATTGGCGGCCGTCTTGAAATCGGGATTATGCAGAAGCCAAAGAAGCGAATCGCCTTGGAAAAAATCCTGAAACACCGTTTCGCCTTCGACGATAACCCCGTTGGGAATCGTGGCGACGACCGTGTGGTTTTCCTGCACGGAGGCGCCGCCTCCGCCGCCGCCCGCGCTCACTACGAATCCGCCTAGAGAGACGGGGCCGTAGGCGACGCCGTGAAATTTTCCGTCCGCCCCCTTCAGCGGCGTGGGGATCAGATAGCCTCCCTGGAGGCTGTCCGCCCGCCCCAGACTGACGACCGAACAGTTGATCCGCGTGCCCGGCCGGGCGAAAGGCGGCAGAGTGGCCACTACCATGACGGCGGCCACATTATCGGGGATGACCTCGGTTGTGATGGAATTCTGTTGAAGAACATTGATTCCCAAGCCGGCGATCAAGTTGTTGAGCGTCTGCGCGGTGAAGCCGCGGCGGCCGTCGCCGGTTCCCTCCAAGCCGCCGACCAGACCGTATCCGATCAGCGGGTTGTCTTGAATCCCCTCCAGCACGGCGATGTCTTTAACCCGCGCCGTTAAGGGCTGCGCTTGAATGTCCTGCACCAACAGGCCGGCCATCATAACCGTCATCAAGACGCCCCATGGGCTAGAAAGAACTTTATTCATCGTCGTCGTATATCCCGGCATCGCTTCAATCCTTTCGTTCGCCCCTGTGTTCATCCTTTTGCCCATTCTTTCGCTCTTGAATTTCCCCAACTTTTACCAGCTGTTTTTTAGGCGCTTAAGCCGCTAGAACAAGAAATTAAACAGTTTTTGAAAGAAGGTCGGATTCGACATATTGGACATGGTCCCATCGCCCAAAAAGCTGATTTCCGCATCCGCCACCTGATACGAGTATATGCTGTTGTTGATGATGTCGCGGGGCCGCACCTTGCCGGATAAAACGATGGTTTTGCGCTCCTCGCCGATGCGAATGGTTTTGCGGGCTTCAATTAAAAAGTTGCCGACCGGATCGATGCGGACAATGGAGGCGGCGACGCGCGATGTAAACTGGTTGGCGCGATCCACTTCGGATTCGCCGGTGAATTCATTCTTGGAATCCCATTGCAGGCCCGGCGCATCCGCTTCACTGCCGAAGGCCTTGCGCATCAAAGGATTGTTCCAGATCATGCTGAACACGCCGTTGATTTTTTGCTCGCGCGATCCTTCGCCGTCGGCGCTGTCGTTGGCGCGATTGTCTTCTTGTATGATGATGGTCAGGATATCGCCGACTTTCGACGCATTGGCGTCGCTCAGCAACGAATTGAAGGGGGAGTCTTCGCTCCACAGCGACCGGGCCATCGCCGGACCGCCGCCGAGTATACATAATCCCGCGAGCAGCAGCATCAAAGAATAGGTACGCTTCATCACATTCACCGTCCTTGGCTTTCCTCTATAAAATTCGAAATTCCGTTTGTTTATATCTTTTTCCCCCGCCGCCGCCTCTCTTAGAAACGGCCGGCGTGAAAACAATCCATTCACAACGTCACCAATTCCACCAGACCGCGCTGAATCACGCGAGCTTTGACGATATGGTTGGTCTTCTCGGCTTTGATCAAAACGATATCGCCGATCGCTCCCCGTTTGAGCGCTTTGCCGATGGTCTGCATGGACAATCCGCCGCTGTTGACGATCAGTTTGACCAAATCGCCGCGATTGACGACATAATTGACGTCCAGATTGTTCCACTTGATCACGTCGCTCTTATTGACGCCGGTTTTGCACTTCGAACCGATAATCTCTTTGGGATCGTCGACCGCTTGCTTGTCCATCAGTTCCTGATCGAAATATTGGACCACTTCGCGGATGTCGTCTGGGCCGAACACCTCGCCCCGCTTGAGAGTGCGGGAAGGCAAATAGGCAGTGCGGCGATGCGCGATGGATGCAAGAATCGGGAAACTTTTGTATTGAATATTGTCAATGAACAGTCTCACTTCGTATCGAACCGTACCGTAAAGAGTCGGGGAGATGCGATCCAGAATGATGTCGACCGGCTTTGGGGGAATCCAAAATTCGTTTCGGGGCGCGCTCAGAATTCGCAGTACAAGTTCGTCTTCCTTCCAGCCCGATTCTTCTAAAACGCGCTTCTTCATTTTTTGCAGAATGGTTTGGATGTCGAGCGTCTTTCCAAATCCGAACACTTCGACGATGCGCTCGCCCGTGAAATACAAGCGCGTAAAATCCAAGTTGGCTTTTCGGATGGCTTGGATGATGTAATGGTTGGGCAGGCGGGCGGTCGAGCCGGCTTCCGGCGCATCGAGAACAATCACCGATTCGTATCGTTTGCGCGTCGCTTCATCCGGCGCTTTGACTTCGGCGACGTCGCCCAGTTGAATCACTTTTTGATCGGCTTTGGGGACGATATAGGTTTCCGGCAGTTCGATGATAATCCGATCCGAGAGTTCCGGCGCCGAATTCGCCGTAAGAGCGGCAGATAACAAGATGACGAGCGACCATGCAGCAACCGTTTTCATTTCTCTCCCTCCCTGCTTTTTTGATTCATCCACCCTCACCGATCATTGAATATCAAACCAACTCAGCCGACTCAGGACATTACTGCTTCAGGTTCACGGCGGTTTGGATCATTTCGTCGCCGGTTTTGACGGCGCGCGAATTGACTTCGTAAGCGCGCTGCGCCGTGATCAGATTCACCAGTTCCTCCGACAGGCTCACATTGGAATTCTCCAAAAATCCCTGCTGTAAAAATCCCAGTCCGTCCTGGCCGGGCGTCCCGGTGATGGGAGTGCCCGAGGCTTCGGTTTCCATAAACAGATTCTGCCCCATGGCGGATAATCCCGATGGATTGATAAAATCGGCCAGCGTGATTTGACCGAGTTCGCTGATTTCATTGCTTTGAACCACCGACACGAAACCTTCTTCGCTGATGTTCACGGCGGTGGCGTCTTGAGGGATTTGAATCGGAGGATCGAGAAGGAATCCGTCCGAGGTGACGATGTTGCCCGATTCGTCCAAACTGAATGCGCCGTTGCGCGTATAGCCCATTGTGCCGTCCGCCAATGTAACCTGGAAAAATCCCCGGCGGCCCGAAATGGCGACATCCAAGGGATTCTCCGTATACGTGAACGATCCTTCGTTGAAGACGCGCCGGGTGCCGGCCACACGGACGCCGTGGCCGATCTGAACGCCGGTCGGCAGTTTGATGCCCTGGTAGGCGGAGCTTCCCGCGGGCTTGATGGTCTGATAGAGCAGATCCTGAAAATCCACTCGCGTCCGTTTGTAGCCGGTGGTGTTGGTGTTCGCCAGATTGTTGGCGATGTTATCCACCATAAACGACATGCCTTGCATGCCGGCGGCCGCGGTAAAAAGTCCTCGCATCATAGCCCTGATCTCCTTTGACGCTTCTTGAATGGCTCGCGATAAGCCGCTCGACGCCTTGTTTTAGATTGATTCATAAACGCTGTTCATGATTCCATAGCGTTTTTCGTTCCAATTATCGAGCGATGTCGTTTACCGCCTTGCTCAAAGTCTGATCCAATGCGCGGATCACTCGGGAACTGGCTTCGTGAACTCGAAACGAATCAATGAGTTTGACCATTTCCGTGGTGGGAACAGCGTTGGATTGTTCAACATATCCCTGCATGACTCTGAAGCGTTCGGGAATCTTGAAATTATCCAGATCGTCTTCTTCGCAGCGGAAAATATTGCCGGGTTCGCGGAACAACTTATCACGGTCTTCAAAATCGATGACCCGCAGCTGGTCGATCTCCACCTGTTCGTTCATTCGCTTGCCGTCCGGCCCGATCACTTCGCGCGCAGCGTATATATGACCGTATCCATCGATTTGAAAATTTTCGCGTCCCACCAGAATCGGGCCCGGCGTTCGGTTGTTCTGAATTCCCTGCCCCATTACGTAATATCCCTGGTTGTTGACAAGATATCCCTCCGCGTCGACATGGAAATCGCCGGATCGGGAAAAACGCATCCCATCGGGAGAAATCAAACTGAAATAACCGTCGCCGTCGATGGCGACGTCGGTAGGCTCGTTCGTATAGCGAAACGATCCCCGCGAGTAATCGGTATAAATCCAATCGATTCCAGCGCCGGTTCCCAGCCTGCCGACGGCATGGTTGTATCGACTTTTATTGTCGACGGCGGCCTGGCCGCCGTAAGCCGCCTGCAGCATGACATCGGGAAACGAACGAATCACCGCCTCGCTGCGCTGGTAGCCTGGCATCTGCGAATTAGCCAGATTCTGCGCAAGAACATCCTGAACCTGCTCTTGGATGATCATGCCCGACGCCGCCGAATAAAGACCTGTAAGCATGCTTGACTCCCGTCTCGATTTCCATCACTCTATTGGGATCTCATAGCTCTTTCACTAGTCGGAAGAGGAGTGTGAAATACCCTGAGGCCATCATGGAGCAAAGATGGAAACCACAGTTTCACCAGAAATTTACTTGACATGGAGCAACCGCCGTACCAACCGAATCCTGAATGGGCGGTAAGAGATTAACATCTTCATAATCCATTGATAATATTATGGATAAGAATATTTTTCCCTGTAAAAACGGTGCTATGGCTTTCTTGGTGATGTTGAGAAACAGGCAAATTTTTCCTTGAGGCTGGTAATGCAAATTATTTGTTTCGGCTATAACGACTTGCATATGTTGGGCGACGGCTGGTACGGCGTGGAGCGATCGCCGGAAGGGATTCTTTATCGCTCATCGGCGCCGGCGGCCGAATTTTTCACTCCAAACCCGGAGCAAGTCTCCATCAGCCTCATCGCCTCCGCCCGGCCCGAACACGCAGGAGAGGCATTGAAAGGATCCATCAAAGGTCAAGATAACTCGGGATTTGAATTTATATTGGAGACCAACGGTTGGACGGTCATCAAAGGATCCGCTATTCCCGGAAAGGCGCGCACCCTTCGCCTCAACGTGGAAAATCCATGGTCGCCCGACCGCCTCTATCATAACGGCGACGCCCGCGCATTGGGGCTTCTGGTGAGCGCCATCCGAATGGCTTAACGGAAGACATTACATACTTCAAGAATAGGCATATCTCAAAATTTCAAATCATGAATTTTTAAATTACAATGGCAGGAGATTTCGTCTATGACATTCATTCATCCCATCACTCAGAAATCCATCCCCGATTGGCAAGTCGGCGTTATCGCTCCCATGTTCACGCCGGTCGACGCAGAAGGGCGAATCGACGAAGCCGGTCTGCAAGCCTACACGGACTGGCTGGCGGACGATCCGAACATCACGGCATTATTCTGGCGCAGCGGCGTGGGCTGCATGTACACCTTTACCATGGAGGAAGTGAAGCGGGGGCTCGAGATTGTGATAGACGCCGCTGGCGGCCGCAAACCCGTGTTCTGCGGCGCGGCCGGCATCTATAACGGCGATTTTTCACGAAAAGCCGATCCGCGGCTCTATTTGGAGCAATCCATTGAATTGGCGGAATTTTCACGAGACAACGGCGCCCGAGCGGCTGTGCTGGTGATTCCCGCCAGTCTGCCGGTTCCGCCGGAATCCAGTCCGCTGGAAGTCACGATGGATTATTTCAAGGCGGTTCAGGACGCCGTCGAAATCCCGCTCATTTTGTATAATCCACAAAATCTCCCACCCGAGTTTCAAAGCACGCCGGAGTTGATCCGCCAGGCGTCCGCCCTGCCCCGCGTCACGTGCATGAAACTATCCACCACCGACCTGCATCGCATGAGCAATATCATCGACTCGGCAAGAGACAACGATTTCAACATGATAGCCGGTTCGGAATGCGCCTACTATCAAGCCATTCTCACCGGAGCGGCGGGCGTTGTGGGCCAGGGCTGCAGCGCTTATCCCGCCATCCTCCGGCGCATACTGGATGCAATCCTGGCGGGAGATTTCGCCTCCGCCCTGCAGGCGCAGTTCGACGTCAACCGAGCGCTCGAAGGATTTCAGGGATTGCCGCCCGACATCTCCGGATTCGCCTATCTGCGCCAAAAAGGATTGCAGGTTTCTCCCTATTGCCGCACCGGCGACGCCCCTCTCGGCGACCCCATCGAGAAAGCCATTTACGAAGCGATCGAACCCATCAATCGGCGTTATGTATGAGATGAATAGAAAAACTCCCTCTCCTCCGGAGGGTTATGGAGGAGAGGGAGAAGATGATTGATTGATTTCAAGACGACTTTTATGAACGTCTGGTTAAAATGGGCGAGACCGCAATTGGATGCGTTTTATAGCGACAAGTTTGCATCCTCAAAACAAATCCCAACCGGCAACATTCGTGGGCTCCGGAACGATGGCATGATCAAAAAGTTGATTCGCCAAACCATCGGCGTCGCCGAAATTCTCCAATCCGACAATATCCATGATTTGCGGCAACGGTTCTTGATCAAGAATTTTCGAATCGTAAATAAAAATCTGACTTTTGGATGAAGCAGGACCGTTATGGTTCGTGGCGATGAATCGCTCAGAACCGTCGGGAATAAGAGTGAAATTCCAAACGCCGCCGAGACCGTCCAAACTGAAGTCGAATGAACCTAGGATCACTCCCTGCATATCGATTCGATCCACAGAACCCGTACCGGGTATCGCTAAGCCGAAGTTGGTCCAATCAACAGTCGACAACTTGTTGAAATGTTAGAGGATACAAAAAAATAAAATTCACAAAACTGGGTACATTACA
>JAFGTC010000097.1 GCA_016934335.1 Candidatus Omnitrophota bacterium
AGGCGTTTTTCCCGCAGCATTTTTTGTATTTTTTGCCGCTGCCGCAGGGGCACGGCTCGTTGCGGCCGACGCGAGGGGCGGGGGGTTTTTGGGATTGCAGTTCCTGGAGGCGGCGTTGATGGTTTTCCATGTCGCGCTGCTGCTGCGCTTTCCAGTCTTCGGCCAGCTGGCGCATATCGGCGTCGGCGTGTTCGAAAAACATCATGTAGGAGCGGCAGAAGTGGTTGGAGCCGTTGTCGCGGGGATCGTGAAAGCGGTCTTTGGGGCATCCGCCCCAGCAGTGCTTGAGCCAGGGGCATTCGGGGCATTCGGCGGGCAATTGGCTTTTGACGAGACCGAATTCTTTTTGGCGGGGGCTGTTGAGGAGGTCGAGGAGATTGTCTTCGAGGACGTTGCCGAGCTTCCATTGAGGATCGACGAAGAAGTCGCATGAATAGACGTCGCCGTTATGTTCGATGACGACGTAGCAGCCGCATTCTTCGAGGAGGGTGCATTCGGGCGGCGCGAGATCGACGTAGGTGTGGAAGACGGAATCGACGTAGCGAACCGAAGTGGTGGGGCGGCCGTCGCGGAAGTCTTTTTTCCAGCAATCGAAGATGCGGCATAAAAATTCGCCGTATTGTTCGGCGGTGACGGAGAAAGGAGCGGCTATGGAGGGATCGTCGGGGTCGGTTTCCACGCAGGGGATGAACTGCATGAACTCGTAGCCGGAATCGCGGTGGAAGTTGTAGATTTCTTCGGGGTAGAGGCAGGAGTAATCGTTGACGACGACCAGGCCGTTGACGGCCACGCCGGCGTCGAGCATGCGCCTGCCGGCGTCATAGACGCGCTTCCAGGAGGGGCGGCCGCCGGGGGTCAGGCGGTATTTGTTGTGGATATGGGCGGGGCCGTCCATGGATAAGCCGACCAGGAAATTGTAGTCGCGCAGGAATTCGCACCATGAATCGTTGATGAGAATGCCGTTGGTCTGGAGGCCGTTGCCGACGGACTGACCGGGGCGTCCAAATTCCTGCTGGGCTTCGACGGCGCTGCGGAAGAAGTCGAGGCCCATCATGGTGGGTTCGCCGCCCTGCCAGCCGAAGGAGACGGAGGCTTGACCGGCCTGCATGACCTGTTTGACCATCTCGCGCATAATGGGGACGGGCATGCGATGAACTTTTTGGTCGGGGTAGAGGGCCGCTTTTTCGAGATAGAAGCAGTAGCCGCAATTCAGGTTGCAGTCGGCGCTGGTGGGTTTGATGAGGATGCTGGTCAGCGGCTTTGCGTGGACGGGTTGAATGACGGGCAGTTCGATTGGTTTGTCAGCCATGATTATCGCTCCAATGGAAGGTAGTATAACGCGACGGGGGAACGCCGTTCAATGCGGGCGGGGAGGCCCGATGCGAGAAAAGAAGGCCGCCGGGGGGCGTTTTCTCAAGCGTCGAAAAAGAAGAATGGTGAAGACGCGTTTTAGGAAGGCATGATATACTGATAGAATTGAGCGGCGGCGGGAGTAGGAACAGGAAGGAAGCCATGCGTTTTTTGCAGATCATGCTATCAGCGGTTTGGGCGGCGTTCGGCTGGCTGTGCTTCAGCGCCATGCAATGGCAGGCGCCGATTGAAGCTCCGTGGCATGTCGACGCGCCTCTGGAGGATCTGAGCCGGCGCGCCTTTGCGCTGCAAACCGATTCGGAGACGCTGCTGAACCGTGAAATTCAAAATTTCCAAATCTTTTTAACGCAAACCGAGACGACGGGAGCGGAGCGGGCGGACGCTCATGCCGCGCTGGCCTTTTCGTACTGGCTGAAGGCCTATCTGCAAGACACGTATGTGCGGCAGAACGCCTGTCTGAAATTGGCGTTGAAAGAGACTCGCTATGTGTTGGATTTTTATAAAGAAAAGGAATTTTCCGGAGATCGGCTGATCAATCTTAAGATCGCTCAATTTTATTACAACGCCGCGGATTTGCTGCATCAAATGAAGATCTTTGAAGAAGCGGAAGATCATTATCTGGAGGCCATGCGCCGATATCCGGGGAATCCGCAATTTTACCGGCGTTACAGCGAGATGCTGGAAGAGAGCGGATTGCCGCCGAAGATCGATTATGATACTTATTTCAGGCGGAGCGAAACGAAGCGGCGCCCAGAGCGATAAGGCGGGAAAAGGGGAGCGCCGATCAATCCGGCGGATGAAGTCGACGGCATCTTGAATGAGGGAATGCGGCCATGTTGTACATCTTTTTCTTTGTGGTCGTCACGGCCAACGCCATATCGATCCTGACTATTTACATGTTCACACGGCAGATGTTTTATCCGTGGTGGATGTGGGAGTTGATCTTTAGTTTTTATTGGCTGACCGCCGTTTTCGGGAGCTTGAACCGGCGCTATTTCGATGTCACGAAGCCCCGGAGTTATGTGTGGGATTTGAGGCCGATGATCATGTGGACGTTCGTGATTCACTGGGCGTCGGCGTATGCGCTCTCGTTCGCGATTCTGGCGCCGTTGGAGACGCCGTGGTACATCAGGCTGCCTGCGGCCTACCCGGGGACCTACCTGCTCACGTCGGCGATTCCCATTCAGATCGCCATGATTCTGTATCCAAAACATCAAAGAAGATTGGAGTCGCAGCGCATCAAGCCGGAGAAGATCCGCGCGATCGCGGAGCAATGTCCGGAGATCCGGGAATTTTTGAGGCGTCTGCCCAAGGTTCAGTATAAAGCCGTGGATAACGCGATGAAAAACGAAACGGCGCAATGCATATTCTGGCATCGAAAATCGCGGCCGGAGCGCGCGGGGCTCTGGGAGGATGCGGTGATCTGCGCGCCGGTCGACATGAAAACGCAAAAGCCGCTATGCCGCCGAATCACGCGGGAGCGATATATTTTTCAGGAAGAAGAGGGGCGGAGCGCGGTGCTTCATTTGAGCGAAGAAAACCTGATCGAGGATCATTTGAACGATTCTCCGCTGGAGCGGGATGTTTTAGAGAAATTCGACGTGCGATTCAATCGTTTTCCTTCGCTGCGCGATGCGCCGTTTTCTCTGGCCGTCCGGCAATCCGGAGCAAGCGTTTAGGATGGCGTGAACCGTTTTTAAAAATCCCAATTTTCCGCTATTTGAAAAATGTACGGTCTTGAATGCTGCGGCGCTTTAAGTAGTCTCAAAAATAGGGTACAATTTCACCTTTAGAACGCGATAAATTCAAGAATGAGCAGAAATGTTCTTCTGAATTCATAAACGATCACCGAAAAGATGGAGGAAAAACCCGTGGAAGGAAAAGCCCTGGGATTAGTCGAAACTCGCGGATTAGTAGGCGCAATTGAAGCAGCGGACGCTATGGTGAAAGCCGCAAGCGTCACCTTGATCGGCAAAGAGAAAATTGGCGGAGGCTATGTAACCGTGATGGTGCGTGGAGACGTAGGCGCCGTCAAAGCGGCCACCGACGCCGGCGCAGCCGCCGCGCGCAAGGTGGGCGAAGTGGTCTCCGTGCATGTGATTCCGCGCCCTCATTCGGATATTGAAGGAATCTTGCCCGTGAAGGGATAAGATTGTCAGGGGCCACGCTTTGTCCCCGGGTCGCCGGCCTGGAAGCGGGTTGCGTCATTGATCCGATTATCCGAATCCGAGTAGAGATTCAGCCAAGCGTGGCCGTATAGCCGCGCTTGGCTTATTTTAGGATGAAGAATTCATGGTGGAGCCGTATGTAGACAACGCTCTGATCGATCAGATCGTTCAGCGAGTGGTTTCGCGCATGCATGAACCGGCGGCGGCGCAGCCGCCCGTCGAAGAAGACGGCCGCCGGCTGGCGCTGGTGAACGTGTCGGTGCGGCACATTCATTTGTGCCGCGAGCATCTGGACGTTCTGTACGGGAAGGGCTTCGATTTGGAGCCGCGAAACGGGCTGTATCAGCCTGGAGAATTCGCCGCCAATCAGACGGTGACGCTGGTGGGCCCGCGAATGCGCTGCCTGGGCGACGTGAGGATTCTGGGGCCGCTGCGCAAGGCGACCCAGGTGGAAGTGTCGCGAACGGACGCCATTTATCTGGGCATCGATCCGCCGGTGCGGCCGTCGGGGAATCATGAAGGAAGCGAGCGGTTGATCCTGGTCGGCCCCGTGGGCGTGGTTCATCTGGAGCGAGGGGTCATTTTGGCGAATCGCCATCTTCACTTATCCACCGCATCGGCGGAGAAGTGGGGGCTTCGCGACAATCAGATTGTGAAAGTCCGCATTCAAACGGCCAAGAAGACAGTGTTTGAAGATGTGCAGCTGCGCGTGAACAAGGCGTTTCTGGATGAGATGCATCTGGATACGGATGACGGGAACGCCGCGGGGCTGCGCGGCGGCGAGAAAGCGGAAATTATCGGTTAGCAAGATCGGCGGAATTCAATGGATTTGCAAGAATTAGAACGCATCGTAACTGAAGAGGTCAAGAAGGCGCTCGGCGAACGCGAGCGCGAGGAAGAGACCTCTTATCCTCCCGATCCCAATGTAACACTGGATGCGGGCGCGTGCAGCGGGCCGTCGTGCACTATGCCCACGGCGTCAGACGCTATGCCCGCGGCGTCGAATCCGCCCTTGTCCGCTCCCATCCCCGCGCCGGCGACTGCATCGAGCGCCGGGGCGCCGTCCAGCGACGGGCCGGCGATTTTGCTGTTGTTCACCGGGGCGCGGGAGAAGTGGGACGTCTTGTCGGACGCATTCCGCGCATGGCGCGAGCAGGGCGTTCAGTTGGACGCCATGTTTTCATCCAGCTCGCAGTACGTGATATCGCCGGACGAGATCTCCTCGCTGGGGATCCGAAGCATCGATCGGCCGGAGGAAGTGCGCCATTTGATCTACGATCTATCGCGCTACATGTTCGTGTTTCTTCCTTCGATCAGCCGCACGCATGCGGCCAAATTGGCGCTGGGGATCACGGATTCGCTGCCCCTGAATATGACCTTGTCGGCGTTGGCTCAGAAAAAGAAGGTGTACGCTTCGAACGACGGGCTCGAGCCGACGGCCTGCGTAGCCTGCGGCAATCAGGTTCCCGGCATTCAGGAAATATTGGATAACTACCGCGATCAGTTATCGAAGATGGGCGTGAAGCTGCTTCCCGCGGAGAAAGCGGTGGAGGTCATGTCGAGCGCGGCGTTGAACCAGGCGGAGAGCGGGCC
>JAFGTC010000098.1 GCA_016934335.1 Candidatus Omnitrophota bacterium
GGGCGTCATGGGGCCGATCACGTTTCCTTTGCGCTCGGAATCGGAGTATATCTTGGCCGCCTCGACAAAATCAGAGCCGGCTTTAATCAAAGCCATCGCTTTGTCGGCATTTTCCCGGGCTTGCTTCTGTTCTTCTTCCGAACGATCGATCGTACGGAAGAAGATGTGCCGGAAGGAATACTGCTCTTCCTGGAAAAAATCTTTTTTATTTTCCTCGTACATTTTTTTGAGGATTTCTTCATCGGGCTTGTAGGTTTGGTAGAAATTATGATATTCGTAAAAACGCGTCAGCCAATCGTTATACATATCGCGGCTGTGAGCCATGAATTCCGGATCTTCGTCGAATCCGTTTTTCATGGCGTCTTCCGCCAATTTGTGCTCGAAGATGGTTTCTGCGAGCGCATTGGAAATCATGTTTTTCCGTTCTTCGCCTTCCGCTCGATTGACCATGCGCAGTTTGTCGCCGGAGACGCGAGTATAGTAGAAAAAATACCCCAGGGATAACTCAAGATCCCCATAACGCGCTATGGGCGTGTCGTAATTCGGGCTTTCATCCGCCGCCCAGATCGCCGGCGGCGAGCCAAACAGCAAAGCAGTCCACAAAAAACATACGCAAAACAGAATTTTGTTGCCTTTTCTCATGAGTCATTCCTCCAATTTAATGGTTGAGATTTTAATCCATATGAAAAAACCGACCACATACTTTAACGAAAATCGTATTGCGACGTAACTGTGAGTCAAGAATTCATCTGCACTGTTCGAAGTCCGATTCTGCAAATCGAATCAAAATATAAAGCGATCTATTTTAAGGGCATAAGGGGGGTTCTGCAAAGGAGCGCGACGCAGGCATTGAATATTGTTTATAAAATTGATAAAATTTATCAATAATGCGATAGACCGAAAAAATATCCTTCAATTCAGGAAAGGCGAGGCATACGATGACCGAAACTAAGGTAAAAAAAACAACGGCCATATCGGCGCTGCTTGAAGAAGGGAGGAGATTCGATCCTCCCATTCATTTTACCCAAAATGCGAACATTCAAGATCATTCTCTTTATGAAGAGGCGGCCAAAGATCGCGAACGGTTCTGGGCGAAAATGGCGGGAGAACTGGACTGGTTTGAGAAATGGCAAACGGTTCTGGATTGGAATCCTCCGCATGCAACATGGTTTGCCGGGGGAAAATTGAACGCAAGTTATAACTGTTTAGATCGTCATATCAAGAACGGCCTGCGAAACAAGGCGGCCATTATATGGGAAGGCGAACCGGGCGACCAGCGCACTTTAACTTACTGGGATCTGTACCGCGAAGTCAATCAATTCGCCAACTGTCTTAAAAAATTGGGCGTCAAAAAAGGCGACCGGGTGGCGTTTTACATGCCCATGATTCCCGAATTGGCCATTGGTTTATTAGCCTGCGCACGAATCGGCGCGGTGCATACGGTCGTCTTCGGAGGATTCAGCCCCGACGCATTGCGCGATCGCATTCAAGACGCAAAAGCCAAAGTCCTGGTCACGGCGGACGGAGGCTACCGCCGCGGCAACTTGATGCCGCTCAAACACGACGCCGATCTGGCGCTGCGCGAGACGCCGACTATCGAGCATGTCATTATTGTCAAACGGGGCGACTTTCCCCTGCATGTCAAAGAAGGGCGCGACCACTGGCTACATCGCCTGATGCAGGAAGCCGAATCGTATTGCGAACCGGAGCCGATGGATGCGGAGGATATGCTTTTTATCCTCTACACCTCGGGAACGACGGGGAAGCCGAAAGGCATTGTTCATACGACCGGCGGTTATTTGACGGGAACGTACGCCACCAGTAAATATGTTTTCGATCTGAAGCAGGAAGACGTCTTTTGGTGTACGGCGGACATCGGCTGGATCACCGGCCACAGTTATTTCCTATACGGGCCGATGCTGAACGGCGCGACGCAGATCATGTACGAAGGCGCGCCGGACTGGCCGGATCGCGACCGTTTTTGGGAGTTGATCGAAAAATACGGCGTCAGCATCTTTTATACGGCCCCGACGGCGATTCGCGCCTTTATGAAATGGGGCGCGGAGTGGCCGGAGCGGCATGATCTACGATCTCTGCGCCTTCTTGGGAGCGTGGGTGAACCGATCAATCCGGAAGCATGGATGTGGTATCACCAGCATATCGGGCGAGAGGCCTGCCCCATCGTAGACACCTGGTGGCAGACGGAGACCGGCAGCATCATGATCACTTCCCTGCCCGGCGTTACGTCTTTGAAGCCGGGATCGGCGACCGTTCCCTTTCCAGGAATCGAGGCGGAGATTTTGAGCGAAGAAGGCGAGCGCATCGAAGAAGGCGGCGGATATCTGGTCGTCAAATCGCCGTGGCCCTCCATGGCGCGGGGGATCTACGGCGATCCAGAGCGGTTCCAGCAGCAATACTGGAGCAAATACAAGGGCGTTTATTTCACCGGCGACGGCGCCAAGCGCGATCAAGACGGTTATTTTTGGATTCTGGGACGGGTGGATGACGTCATCAATGTATCCGGCCATCGCATTTCGACGATGGAGGTGGAAAGCGCTCTTGTCGATCATCATACAGTCGCGGAAGCGGCGGTGATCGGCATCCATCACGATCTAAAAGGACAAGCCATCGCCGCGTTTGTAACCATTAAAGAGGGGAGCGACGGAAATGGAAAACTGGAAGCCGTCCTGCGCGATCACGTCGCGCAAAAAATCGGATCCATCGCCAAACCCGAGAAAATCATCTTTTCCGCCGATTTGCCGAAAACCCGCAGCGGAAAAATCATGCGTCGGCTCCTGCGCGACATCGCCGAGGGGAAAGCGTTGGGCGATACGACGACTTTGGCCGATCCGACGGTGTTGGAAAAATTGAAGAGGACTTATGAGGAATAATCCCCCATTCCATCGAAAATACGATATAATAAATACGAATACGAAGATTCCCTCCCCCGGGGAGGATGCGGCCCCACTCGCGCGAGAAAGAAGAAATGGGGAGGCGGCGGGTGGGGTCTTCTAATGAGATCAGCGAATTTCTTCCGTTTATTCCATACGGCAGAGATCGATCACGAGCCGCTCCAGGAGAGTTCGCCGGTGAGCGATCGAAGAGATGGGGCGTCCGCCTTTTAAGTCGTTGTCGGCGCGTCTGAGGAGAGCGATCGATTTGCGCAGCGCCTCGAGAGAGAATCCTTGACTGCGCTGTTTGGTCATTTTTAAGCCGTAACCGGTCTGCCCCATTTTGCCGCCCCATTGCGATTCCGGAGTTTTTTCGGCCTGGAGGGTTTTGCAATGATAGATGCCGCGAAAGGTGGAGATCAACCGGCCGGTAATCGCGACTTCATCGTCGCCCTGAGAAAGCAATAGATCCAACGCCTGGAGGGCTTCGGAAGCGTTTTTATCGCCGACGGCGTTGGTGATGGCCCAGATGTTTTTGTCCTGTTCGGTTTGAACCAGCCGCCGGCAAAGTTCCAGGGTGATCGCGCCGTGATCATCGGCCCAAAGAAGAAGTTTATCCAGTTCCCGCATGGCCGTTTCAACATGATCGCCGCAGAGCTGCATAAATAATTCCAAAGCATCCCGCTCAAAGTCGATGCGGCGTTCGGCGCAGCGGTCTCGAATCAACTTTTGAATCTGGCCTTTGCCGGTTTTTTGCAGAACGCGGACGATTTTCTTATCCAAAACTTTCAGGAGCGCTTTGGGCGTATCTTTTTGCGAGGGAGAAAGGAGCAGAAAGGGGATGTCTCCCCGGGGACGGCCGGCGTAGGCCGTCAATATATCCAGATCGTCTTTCTTGAGTGTATCGATATTATCTAAAATGACAATTCGATTGGGATTGAACAAGGAAAACGAAATGACTTCGTCAATGGCTCGGGCCGCGTCTCCCGTCGCGGCGTCAAAACGAAGTTGTTCGACGTCGTCATTTCCATAACGTCTTTGTTGAATTTCATCGACGGCCTTTTTTTGCTGGAGAGAATCCCCGCCGATCAGCAAACGGATATTGGTAGCGGATGAAGCCATGAGGATTCCGTCACCAGCCTTCGATCAATGCGCTCAAGACTTGCTCCGAGAGCGCAGCGGTAACGTCGGCGCTCGTCGCGTTGGTAAGTTCGCTGCTCAACAGATACGTTCCGGTGGAATGGAACAATCGATTTTCGAGCAGGAATTCCTCCGAGGCGGCGTCCTTCACACTGACTTCCACGATGATGTTCATTCTATAGCCGATCGCTCGATCGAGATCGGTATAACTCAAGGTGGAGACATCCGCCGATTTGATAACGCCGTTTAACTGCAGATCGGCGCGCGAGGCGGGGGCGACGCGCAGTCGTCCGTCGCGTTGGAAAGCGGAGATCATGGCGCGGGTGAGGCGTTCTTCGAGAGAAAACTGCTGCGACTCGTTTTTGAAGACCGCAATATGGATGGATCGATGACTTTCCTTGAGGAGCGACGGCGATGGAGCGCCGCAGGAAGCCAAGGCCGCTATGACGCCTAAGAGAAAAAATGGTAGACGGATTGTTTTCATATTCATCCTTCTGAACAAAATCAAAGGCCAAGAATCCTGTGAGTCATTGTCCCTGCAAATCGATCCTTTTTCCAGGTTTGTCTTTTGAAACGGAAACATAGAAGACCGGTTCGGCAGGATCTCATGGATGGAGGCCTGTCAATCGAGCGTTCACTGCGTTTATTCAAAATCTCCGGTTTCATCGATCTTCCATTCTTTATCGAACAAGCCGCCCCAAAGCGGCTTTCCATTCGCATCGAGAACGACGAAGTCGCCGGATGAAGAAGATCCCACCGATCCTACAATCGCGGACGCGTTTCGAAAGGCCTGCAATCCCTGCAATGTCGCCGAAGCGCATACCATGAGGCATTTATTCGAGTTGGCGGGATTGGGGCAGATAAAGGCGATCGCCTGATCCGGCTGCACAGTGCGGCCGGCTATTTCTATGCGATCTCCCTCGACATGAATGGGGAGCGACGGCAGGTGATTCCGGAGGAATGACGAGCCGCCGAGCGTCGCGAACAAAACGATGTGATAATTTTCCAAAACATCCGGCGTCAATCCATCTTCGGGCATCACTGGGAATTGAACGTCAACCCATGGCCCGGGAAGCGAGACAGCGTTCGCCAATTCCTGCGCTGCTCGATCTTCGGCGGAGACGCCGCTGGTTCCATAAACCAAAACATGTTTTGTGCTTAAAACGCCAAAAAGACCGTCGCGGGGGGGCATGAATTTCTTTGCCGCGGCGTCGCGAGACCATTTCCAGGCGTCATTTTCATAGACAAAGCGAATTTCCCGACCGGGCGTCCCCTGATAAATCACATTCCCGTCAATTTCCACTTGGGCGACATCCTCGGCAGGGATGAGAGATTCGGGAATGGTCATGGAAAACCGTTGAAGATTTTCGGTTTTGACGGCGACGGAACGATCGGAAATTTGCGCTTCGATGCGAGCCATGCGGCGAATTTTCAAGGGTTCTTCGATGCGCACCCAATAGGAGGCGCCTCCCTGAGGATCGCCGGTTTTATAGATGACTTTCGCCGGAGCGGGATTACGTTCGAATTGAGAGAACCATTCGAAGATCCGCCCATTTTCGTAAGCGGGCGCCCAGGCGGCGTGATCGACGCCGGGATACACTTCGATTTCTGTCTGATAGCCCAACTCATTCAATTTTTTATTGAGATTGATCGATTGTTGGACGGGAACGACGGGATCGATTTCGCCATGCATGATTTTAGTAGGCAGATAGAGCGCGTTTTCGGCCATTTCCAACGCTGCGCTGCATTCAATGAGCCGTTCCAAATAGGCCGGTTTTTTCGCATCGCCGCCGCGGAAGGGGCCGCCAAAAAAGCCGCAGACCGGCGCGATGGCGGCGAATTGATCGGGATGATTCAATCCCAACTTGCCTGTTCCCATGCCGCCCATGCTCAAGCCTGTGAGATAGACGCGATTGGAATCGATGTTGAACTGCGACTTGATTTCTTCCATCACACGCCAGACATCCTCCTCGGCATACCCGGCATACCAACTGGTTTCAAAGCCGTTGGGTGCAACGACGATGAAAGGAACATCGGGTAGGCGAGGCATGGATCGCTTGGCGGCGGCGTCGGATTCGCCCGGATTGTTGGTGAATCCCATGACGCGGCGCAGGGCCAGATGGTGGTTGGACCATGCGCCGTGCAGCATCACCACGAGAGGCCATTTCTGCTCCGGATCGACGCCGTAACCTCGGGGGAGATACATGGAGTACAGTTGAATCTCTCCATTCAGATCGGAGCGATAGCCGCGCAGTTGATAGCCGGGCGAATTGGCGAGGGGATCTTTGCCCTGCTCCAGCAGTTCCGTTTTGGAGCGCAAGGCCGCCAAGCGGCGCTGGACATCCCACGCCTGATTGGATTCGCCCAGTTTCATCCGCTCCATCAAATCTTCGGCGAAGGCCAGAACAGCCCAGGCGGCTCGCTGAAGATGGGCGTCGGATTTCGCTTCCACGGCTTCGACGCGCGAAACCAAACTGCGCAGTTCGCTCCAATATCCGGGCAAGACAGAAACTTCCTGCGAAGCGGCCGGCGTCCAATGGAGTCCGTATCGAGCTTCCAGCACGACCCGCAGCGTACCTTTCATTCCCTGCGGAATAAGAAACGAGGCCTCCAGGAGCGGCGAATCGCCGGTCAATTGCATCTGTTCCAAGACTTCGCCGTCGGGCCGAGTCAGACTGAGGCGCAGCAGGGGCCGATCGTCAAACGACTGCACGACGGCATGGATTTCCTCTCCCTGAACAAGCAATTGCGGATAGACTTGCAACGAAGCCGTTTTACGCTGAATCTTGGCGCCTTGCGCATGCGCGCTCTGTTCAATAACCATTGTGAACAACCCCACGGTTAGGATAAATTGGATGAAAGCGAATCGACGAACCATTTCGTTCTCCCTGGCATCGGCCGCAGCCGGACTGATTTCTTTCGTCTCATTGAATAAAACCATAATACACAGTCATTCGTTAGGGAAGCGTTTACGCGCGGGAATGATCGAATCGGGGCGTGAGAGATCTATAGGATCGATCAATTGACTTTCTAAGATAAAGATTTTGTTTGAAAATCACATTAAATATTCCAATAAAACGCTGGCGGCGAATTTTCCTTCTTTGCCCACTTCGAGAGGAGGGCCGACGCAGGAAGGGCAGCCGGACTTGCAGCCGCAGTTGCGGATGAGATCTTCGGCGGCGGCGAAGAGGCGTTGATCGATGTCGTAGATGCGGCGGGCGATGCCGATGCCGCCCGGGTAGACGTCATAAAGATAGATGGTAGGCAGACCGGAGAATGGAGCGCGCACCATGGGAGCGGCGCTGACGTCGCGGGGATCGCAGAGAACAAAAACGGGCACGACATTGCGGAGCGCCGTCGCTAAAGCGCGCATGCCGCCGCCCATATCGACGGGATGCTCATTGATCCTGCGAGCTAATTCTTCGGGGATTTCCATCCAATAGGATTCGGTCTGCTTATCGAGCTGGGGAAGGTGAATCGTTCCAAAGCCCACATTTTCATGGGTTTCGAAGCGTATTTTTTTGTATTTGGGGACAATCGTGCTGACGGCGACTTCGCCGAAAAAACGGCGCGCAAAAGCCTCGCAATCGGGATGGCGCTCCGATCGGATCGGCTCCTGTATATCGGTAGAGATGACTTTGATGTCGCTCTCCTCCACCGCGTCGGTGTAATAGTCGACATCCACTTCGCGCGCATAGGCGGTGCGCCCGTCCCAGTCGAGTTTATCGATGACGAACGGCCTGCTCTGATGGAGATAGACGGCCTGTTCGTGAATCAGTATCGGCGCGCTGTGCAGATCGGTCTCGCCTAATACGTTGTTATTGTCGCTTGTGTTGAGGATGACGAAATTTTCCGAGGCGGCGGAGCGCAGAGAAATCTCTTCGGCGGGATAGGCGGCGCTGGACCAAAACCATTTGTCGCCGGTATGACGCAGCACCCGCTCTTCCTCGAGATATTGCAGGAAGCCGGCGATGTCCGCCTGGCCGAATCGCTCGCCGTCCTTGAAGGGCAGTTCGAAGGAGCCGCATTTGAGATGGCTGGCCATGATGGCCAGGTTGTCGGGATTGACCAATCCGCTTTCCGGAGTCGCGCCGAAGAAGAAGCGCGGATGTTGAATGATAAACTGATCGATGGGCGCCGAACTGGCTACTAAAACCACGACCGATGTTTCTCGCTGCCGGCCGGCGCGGCCTCCCTGCTGCCAAGTCGAAGCGATTGTACCGGGGTAGCCGGCCAAGACGGCCGCTTTGAGCTGGCCGATGTCGATGCCCAGTTCCAACGCATTGGTGCTGACGACGCCCAGATAGCGGCCGGTGCGCGCGCCCTCTTCGATGTCGCGCCGCTCGTTGGGCAGATACCCGCCGCGATACCCGCGAATGCGATCGGGATTTTTTTTGCTGCGCTCCATGGCGCGTTTGAGATAGGTGGTCAGGATTTCCACGCGGAGACGGCTGCGCCCGAACACGATAGTTTGAACGTCTTTCAACAAAAAATGAGTCGCGATGCGGCTGGCTTCTTTGACGACGGATTTGCGGATGCCGAGTTCTTCGTTGACGACCGGAGGATTGTAAAAAAGGAAATGCTTCTCGCCGCGCGGGGCGCCGTTGCGATCGATTAAATGAAACGGCGCGCCGAACAATTTTTCCGAGAGTTCCTGCGGGTTGGCGATGGTGGCCGAGCAGCAGATAAACTGCGGCTTGGCGCCGTAAAATTGGCAGATGCGCTGCAAGCGGCGCATGAGATTGGCGAGATGGCTGCCGAAGACGCCCCGGTAATGATGGACTTCATCCACCACGATGTATTTCAAATTTTCGAACAGGCGGATCCAAAGGGTGTGATGGGGAAGCACGCCGGTGTGCAGCATATCGGGATTGGTCACCACGATATGACCGGAGTTGCGGATGGCGCGGCGCGCGTTGGAGGGCGTATCGCCGTCGAACGTGTGGATTTTTAGATCGTGATTCAACTCGCCCGCCAGTTCGCGCACTTCCAGCGCCTGATCCTGCGAGAGCGCTTTGGTGGGGAAAAGATACAGGGCGCGCGCTTCGCGATTGACGCAGGCGAGGTGATGTAAAACCGGGAGGTTGTAGCACATGGTTTTGCCCGAAGCGGTGGGCGTGACGACGATCACATTTCGGCCCTGCAGCACCTTGCGAACCGCCTCGGATTGATGACAGTACAGGCGTTCGATTCCGCGCCGTTTGAGCACGCCGATAATATCCGGCGAAAATCCATCCGGCCAATCGCCGTAAATCGGCGGTTCGGAATTCAGCGTATGCCAAAATGTAATATTGGAGCTGAAGCGGCGGTCGCTGCGCAACGATTCGAGAACAGATTCGACTGGGTCCATCTCAACCTTACCAAACAAGAAATGATACAGAACAAATGTTCAGTCTACTGTAATTACGGTCTATGATTCTGTCAAGTTTTTTTCACGCGCGGATTTTTCACGCGGCGTCATGGCGAATCGGGGCAAAGATAATCCAGCAGATCAAACGAATCGATCCAACCGTCCCCGCTGCGATCGGCGGCGGTGGAGTTGGAATGCCATAAGAAAGGCAGCGCGAAAACATCCCATTTATCCCACTCGCCGTCGCCGTTCGCATCGAATTGAAAGGGCGCGATGTTCCGAGAGAGGCAGGAGTGAAGGACTTCTTTGGTCACATCGTCTTCGATCCACCAGACCACGTCCGCCTTGACTTCATCCACGATGAAAAAACGGTCAAGTTGAACGGCGGCTCGAGAAGAACGAGCGGGGGGATGCTCGACAAGGGTTAAATTGCGTGCGGCGCCGGGTTCATCGGATGTGCGATTCTCCACCACGGCGAAGTAGAGGCTTTTTTCATGCTCCGGCGCGTCATCCAGAAGTTGATAGGCGGCTGAAGCGACTAAGAATCCATCGTTCAACTGCATCCAGCCTTGCATATCGCCCTGGATGGGGTTGATCCGCTTTTGTTCGATTTGATCGCGATAGGCATGGTAAGGATCCTGCGCGGCGCCTTCGATTCGGGAATTTCCATTAAAAACGGCGACCGGCAGACGCTCCGTCTTGACGCCGCGTTGAAAAGCGCGAAGCGTAAATTCCAAAACGGGATATATCACCACATGGAGATCCTTGGAGGGAAATTCCAAGAGTAATTGAGCGGCCGCCTTTTCGGCGTTTTGCGAATCGGCGCCGCCGCCCGTAAATAATTCGAGCAAAACGGGACGGGGAAAAGCGGGCATAACCGAGACAATCGACAAAAGAGCGATGGAGGCGAACCGGCCGGCAACCCACCGACAACGATTTTTGATGAACGACATGAAATATCTGAAAATATTCACGAGATGATCCTGTGGGGATGGGGTTAACTGCTCCGTTTTTATAAAACCAATATTATCAACCAACACTCTATCGTTACAAATAAAATATTTACAATTCACACAAACATCACCTTACTTTCCGGCATAAGACCCATTCTCTTTCTTCATTGAGTTCAAACTTTTTATGGATTTTATATTCTATGCCATGCACATAAAAAGAATCTTCATCGCCTTCCGTCTCCGCCAAGATATTATCGATAACATTATCATCCTCGAGAATATAATCCGGCTTCATTTCTTTCCATACAGTTTCTAATAAGGGATCCGCAGGGCTGTCGAAACACTTGCTGTTTTCGAAGACAAGATTGGAGACGATCTTTCTTCTTCCCTCATTCCGCGCTGATGCGTTTGGCGGGGGTTCGGAGCAGGCCGAAGAGGACGGTTCCTGCGGCGATGACCAGAAGGACGGCGGAAATGGGGCGCGTCAAGAACATCATGGCGCCGGCGTCGGGGAGCATCAGCGCCCGGCGCAGATTGCTTTCCGCCATGGGGCCCAGAATCAGCGCCAGCACGATGGGCGCAGCGGGGAAGCCATAGCGGCGCATTCCATAGCCGACGGCCCCCATGCCGATGGCTACAAACACATCGAAGGCGCTGAAGCGGATGGCGTAGGCTCCCATGACGCTGAGCACGCAGATGAGCGGCAGAAGAATGCTTTTGTCCACCAGGACAATCCGCGCGAGAACGCGGGTCAGCGACAAGCCGGCGATACAAGTCGCAAAATAGGCCAAAAAGATGAAAATAAAAATGGGATACACCACATCGAGATGGTCGCGGAAAAGCAGCGGGCCGGGCTGCAAGCCCTGGATGATCAATCCGTTCAGCATGACCGCCGTCACCGCGTCGCCCGGAACGCCGAGGGTCATCATGGGGATCATGGCGCCGGCGGTCGCTCCGCTTTTGGAGGCTTCGGGGGAGATGATTCCCTCGGGATTTCCCTTGCCGAACAGTTCGGGCTTTTTCGAGAAGCGCTTCGCTTCGTTGTAGCCGACGAATGCGGCGATGTCGCATCCCGCGCCCGGCAAAGCGCCGATGGAGGTTCCCAGGACGCCCGATCGAATGAAACTGACCCAGTAGCGCGCCAATTCGCGGATGGAGGGGAACGTCAGGTTCAGTTTGGCGACGGAGACTTCTTTTTTCTTTTGGGCGATGTCCGAGAAGACCTGGGCGAAAGCATACAAGCCGATCAGCACGGGGATGAAGCCGACGCCCTCATACAATTCGATGACGCCGAAGCAGAATCGCGGCGTGCCGTTGATGGGATCGAGTCCGATCGTGGCCAGCAGCAGGCCGAACAAGCCGGACAGGACTCCTTTCACCACATCCCCGCCGGAGATGCTGATGATCATGCTGAGTCCAAAAACGGCCAGCGCGAAATATTCCGGGCTGCTGAATCGCAGACCGAAACTGGAGAGTTGGGGGCTGAGAAAAACCAGCATGGCGGTTCCGATCATGCCGCCTACGAAGCTGGCGACGGTGGTCAGGACAATCGCTTTTCCCCCTTCGCCGCGCTGCGACAGGGGGAATCCATCCAGCAATGTGGCGGCCGAAGCGGGGGTGCCGGGCGTGGCGATCAGGATCGCGGTGATCGATCCGCCGTAAATCGCGCCGACGTAAATGCCGATCAACATCGCCATGCTGCCCTGGGGCGTAAGGCCCATGCCCAGAGTAAACGGCATCAGCAGGGTCACGCCCATGGTGGCCGTCAATCCCGGCAGCGCGCCGATCAGAATGCCCGACAAAACGCCGGTCGCCAAAATAATCAATAAAAAAGGATCGAAAGCGGGTCCAATCAAGTGAATCAAATTTTCCATATTTATCCCCAGAAACCCGGAATAGGCACATCCAGGATTGATTTAAAGACGACATACACAATGAACACGATCGAGACGCTGTACGCGCCGACAGCCAGCGGGCGGCGTTCTCCCAGCACATAGAACATGACAGCCAGATATAAAATCGTGCTGAGGATGTAGCCGAGAACAAACATGAAAACGGCATAGGCGAGCAGAATCACGAAGGAAAGCAGCGTGAGTTTGAAAGCGGACGATGAAATTTCGCCGACTTCATTTTCCGATGAAGGAATCTTCTTCATGGCTTTGGCCGCGAGAATCACGGCGAATATTAAAAACAAGACGCCATAAAAGCGGGGAACCATCGTGACGTTCGAACCGGAGCGGATAATCAAATCCGAACCGGAGAACAGTTCCGTCACGCTCTCCAGTTCGCCGTCGAGAAACTCTTTGAACTGCTGCGAATCTCGATAACGCAGCCCCAGCAGGGCTTTGCGGGCGGTTTCTTGAAAGTCCGGCGAATCGTATCCTTTTTTGAAGCCCTGTTCGAGGATCGAGACGATCTCATCCGGCGTCTCCGGAGGAACCGCCAATCCCCGCCAGGTTCCATGGACCAGATCGTATCCCGCTTCGCGGCACGTGGGGGCGTCGGGCAATTCGGGGATGCGATGTTCCGACATGACGCCCAGGCAGCGCAGCGTACCCAGTTCCAAAAACTGCAGCACTTCGGCGGGGCTGACCGACACGGCGTCCAGATGCTTGCCCAGCAATTGGGTGACAGCAGGCTTGGCGCCGTTATGGGGAACGTGAGTAAACCGAACGCCCGCCAATTTTTCCAACTTCAATGCGCCGATGTGCCAAACCGCACCCGGGCCGGAATTGCCGATAGTCACCTCGCCGGGATGTTGGCGCGCGTATTCGGTGAATTCTTTCAGCGTCTTCCAGGGGGAATCGGCGTGGACGGTGATGGCGGCGGGATCTTCGTTAAGCTGGATGACCGGCTTGAAGTTCAAGGGGCTCAGTTCGACCCGCCCCAGCGGTTCGTAGGTGCATAATTCATAGGTGATCATGGTGACCGTGTATCCGTCCGGCCGCGCCGCCGCGCCGAAGGAATGGCCGATGGCGCCCGCTCCGCCGGAACGATTCAGGACATTGACCACCTGGCCGAGTTCCCGGCCGGCCTGATTGGCGATGGATCGGGCCAGCGCATCCGTTCCCCCGCCCGCATCCCATGGCACAACCACGGTGATGGATTTCGAAGGAAACCTGGCCGACTGCTGCGCGCATCCCGCCGTCAAAAGAAGCAGCAAAAAACAGAAAATACACGTTCTCATCATTCCCAATGGCGTCTTATTCATCATCATCCCTATAACGCAGAAAATTTAGTCGTCCCTCCACTATACCAAAACGATCAATGGGAGCAAGACGATCTCATGGCATGGGGCTAGACAAAAGGCGGTGGATCAGGCTATATGTCTGGATGCGTGCGAGAAAAAAATTCGTACTGATTCTTATATTAATTCGGAGGAAAAACATGAAACGATTCGTATGGTCCGCTTTGATTTTGATCATCCCCTTGGCGTTCGCCGCCTCGCCGGCGCTGGCGCAGCGATATAATCCCGCCATCAATCCCCCGGCGCCCCCTCTCAATACATTGACCGACCAAGAGAAGGCCGACGGTTGGCAGCTTTTGTTCAACGGCGAGGATTTTGAAGGCTGGGAATGGGATCGCGAAGGCATTTGGAAAATCAATGACGGCATCATCTTCAGCGCCAACGGTTCGAGCCATCTGTTCAGCAAGAAAAAATTCCAGAATCTCGAGTTGTCGTGGGATGTATGCGCTTACGACGTGGGCGTTCCCGAAGACGGACTGGCCCGGCCGCGCATGGGGAATTCGGGCGTTTTCGTCCGCTGCGTAAAGACCGGCGGTTCGTTCCCCAAAGGCTATGAAATTCAGGTCGATCCCTACGACGTCAAGAATCCCACCGGCGGCATCTACGGATGCGCGCCCGGCAGCCTTCTGGTCGATGAAGACGGCAATTGGAAAAAAGAAGCGTTCTTCGAAGTGCATGAAGGCAAATGGATTCACCAGCGCGTGCGCGTCGAAGGCAGCCATTTCCAAATTTGGGTCAACGGAAAAAAGACGCTGGATTGGGTCGATGAAGACAACGCCTTCCCCGAACCCGGCTTCGTCGCCCTGCAGAACCATCACCCAACCGACGTAGTGCTGTTCACGAACATCAAGATCAAAGAATTGGATTAGTCTAACAATTTCATTGATTCAAGCGGGGATGAGCGCGAACCGACAGCGCTCATCCCCTTTTTTGATGTTGCGATTAGTACATCAAGTTAATGCATCGAGCCGTCCATTACTGATACAAAGGCAAAATAACTTATTTTCTACTCGACAGTATCAGGCACTTTGATGGATATTCTCTTTTTAAATACATCGGAAATGACGCAGTGGTCGTTGATCACTACCGCTTCAAGTGTTCCGCTGATGCTTCCTCGCTCTTTAATCTCCAAGGCGTCCGGCTCTATCCAATCGACAGACGGCGCTTCGGCTCTCAGTGTCGGAGGGATCATACTACTGTTTTTTTCTTTAAAGAAAGAAGCACGACGATAGAGTTTACGAGAAGTGGGATCAGAAGCCCGGAGCGAAAGAGTGATTTTTCCGTTCAGGGGGATGGCGACTTCATCAGGAATATCGCTGCCATCAATTTCCGGAAGTTCAACGAACGCACCTTTCGAGATTCCCTCCGCCCCTTCAAGAAAATCACGGCCCAACTGTTTTTGTAATTCCTCTCGATGAAACGGCTCGGTGCAGAAATCAACGGCGTATAAAACATTGTCGCGCACCGTGTATCCCCTATCCCATGCAACATAGCCGGGCTCTCTTTCTCCATGATCAATAAGTGGAATTACGATCGATATTGTTTTCATCATTTCCACTGTGCGTTTTACTGCTTCCTCATGGGATGGAAAGATGCCGATCGTGATGTTGAATTGCCTTTTATAAAAAGGCGTATCTCTTTTCGATCCCCAAAAATATTGGGTTTCAGGATCGTTGGGATCCGGTTTAACATTCCAAAGCCAAATTATCGAAAAAGGAGAAATCATTGCAGAACGTTCAAATACACTGTAATCATCAATATAACGGCTCATGACTTTATCCAAATCAACTCCCGTAATTAAAGGGCGATTCGATGGATTGATTTTAATGGATTGATTCATATAGGGGATTGAATCGTCTGGATGTATACTTAAAACAAAAAACAATGAAATTTGTAATAATAGCATTATTTTATTTAACTTAGCCATCATTTTACTATTCCTTTCTAATTTATTTTATTACGGTGTAAACCTTGTTTCTGATAACACACATGTAGTCCAAATATTTTGGTCTGTAACTGATCCGGAGAGCACTAATTTTAGTATATACTGACCTTTCGTACAATTGTATTTTGAGAGTATACCATTTCCCGTAAATCCATTGTTAAAATCATTGTCTCCATCCAGGAGAAGGCTTGCATCCGCTATTTTTTGATAGGGTGATTCTGTGATAAAATCAACAACATGAAAGTTCCATTCAGTATTTCTTGGTTGTTGACCTGGCGCAGGTTTTATCCAATGGGTGAAAAATTTAGGAGCGAGATGCATGATTTCATTGTTTGAAATTCCAATAGCCGAACACAGGCATTCAACAAAACAGGCAAAATCTCGACAATCGTTCATAGAAGGCGGACCATGATCCGGTGTCGATCTAATTACAAACTCTCTAATATGGAAGTCTTCATTTATCCCATAAAATGTGAAATGTTGAGATCCATCATAGGTCATATAACTATACACAGCGCCAGGTAGTGCTTCCAACGCTTCGCTTATTGTAGATTTTCCGTTCATGGCAGTGCAAGCTGAATACATAATTTCAACATAGACGGGAATTCCGTTATAGCCATCCGTCGACCATGGCGCTATTGGTTTAGCGAAAGTGATATAACATGGATTGCTGGTTGAGCCTGCGGATGACCATGTTATATCATCCCAGGAATACTCCCAATCAAAGTCCAATGTTTCTCCGCCTATTTTGTTGTTCGTTATTACGCCAGCAGTCGAGTTTAGTACTTGTTCAAAATCAAATTGATGCATTCCATTGGATAGCGTAACGGTTCCTTCAACCTCCAAATCGCTTTCATGATTTGCGCGAAGGTAAAGTGTTTTATACCCGCCTCCCCAAACCTCGCTAAGTTCAAATTTGGCGTCAATATTCACGTTGGCGTTTTTCGGGTAAAAGACGATTTCAGAAGTCCCGCTTTTTGTCCAATGAGGAGAAGCGATCACTCTTCCGGTAACTCCATATTTCATATTGTAGTTATGCTGGCTATCCAATCTCAATTCGACGATTTCTACAGTCGGATATTGCGCATAACATAGTAAAGAACTGAGTACGCTGAATAAAACGATCCCTAAAGAAACCTTGAAGTACCAAAGACATCGATTGTTCATTTTTCAATATCCTCCTAATTAAAAACAGGTTGCGGTTAATTGCTTATATTGCGAATGTGGAAGATAAGGAAATAATCACCCCCCCCTCGTCCATAGTTGTTTATTCTATTCATTACAATATCGCGCTACCTCAATAATTGTCAACTAAAAAAATTTTTAAATTCTATGCTTATTAAATTGATTTGATTCGTAAACATTCGTGGATATGCAATTTGCAAGGAGTAACTTGGATTTGTGAAAAATGAATTCCCCGAAGCCGGCTTCGTCACCCTGCAGAACCATCACCGAACCGACGTAGTGTTGTTCACGAACATAAAGATCAAAGAATTGGATTTACGCCCGCCTGATGCAATATTGACAGCGCCTTGTTAACTTGTACAGTATTTCTATACAGATTTATATATATATCTAAAATGGACGCAAGGATTATTCAATGCCTATCGTGACCAGTTACTCGAAAGCGCGGGAGCGGTTCGCCCAATTGATGGATGAGGCGATCGACAACCGCGAGACCGTCATCATACGCCGGCGGGGCAAGGAGGATGCGGCGTTGATCGCCGCTTCCGAATTGGCCAGTCTGGAAGAGACAACTCATCTTCTCCGGTCTCCGAAAAACGCCGATCGTCTTTTAACCGCCCTTGCCCGGGCGAGAAGTCGCTCTTTGACTCCGGAATCCTTGGAGAGTTTACGGCGTGCGCTCCAAGAAGAATCCGACAAATAAAACCCGTTCCAAAGATTCTGTTTTTCATCCATACAAAAGTGTACGTGAATAGGCGGCGGCGCGTTTTGTTGTTAGGCAAAATAACATACTAATGAAATCATCCCCAACGAGCGATTCGTTGGGGATGGTTTTTTTTGGTAAGAATCGTGATTATTGAAAACGCGTTTGTCAGCGCTGATATTCTTCCACCAGTTCGGTGAAGGCGTCGACGGTGCTGCGTTCGCCGCAGGTGATGCGGGCGATGCGCATGTCGGCGAGAGGGGCGGTGTGGTGGATGAAGTGCGTGGCCAGGGTCTTTTTGCGCTGATTGTAAGTCGATTGATGCAGCAGGAGGTAAGAGAGAATCAATTCGATGCACAGATCGACCATTTCGCGGGCGTAGAGGTCGCGGCATTCCTGTTCCTGTTGGTTGAAGTGGGCGATGGTCTCCTCCGTCCGGGCCAATCGATCGCGGACGGTCTGCAGTTCTTCCGGATTGACGCCTTCGGGCATCGACTGATCCAACTGCTTGATATAGTTCAAAAACGTACCGCTGGTGACGCCGCCGATGGCCGCGACGACCTGCAGCTGCGTAGTTCCTTCGTAGATGTTGGTGATGCGCGCATCGCGGTAGTAGCGTTCGACCGGATAATCCTTCATGTAGCCGCTCCCGCCGTGCACCTGGATGGCGTCGTGGGTGACCTTCTGGCAGATTTCCGTTGCGTACATTTTGCTCATGGGAGTGAGCATGGCGGCGATGCGCTTGTAGCGGGCGCGGCGCTCCTTGAGCTGAGCCAGTTCTTCTCCCTCGCATCCGCCGTGTTCCAATTTATGATCCAAGAGTTTATCGAAATCGACCGCCAGGCAGGTTTCCATATTGAGAGCGCGCGAGGCTTCGACCATGGATTTCATATCGACCAGCATATCGCGAACCGCGGCGAACTGCTTGATCTTTTTGCCGAACTGCTCGCGCGAATCGGCGTAGTCGATGGCCGCGCGGTAGGCGGCTTCGGCGATGCCGGTCGCCTGAGCGGCGATGGCGATGCGCGCGCCGTTCATCAGGGACATGACGTAATGGGTCAATCCGCGGCGGCGCTTGCCCACCAGCTGCGCGGGCGTATCGGTAAACTGCATCTCGCATGTCGGCGAGCCTTTGATGCCTAATTTGTTTTCCAGGCGGCGTATTTTGATGGACGGCCCCTTTTCGCAGAGGAACATGCTCAGTCCGGCCGCACCCGAGCGCCGCAGTTCGCTGCGCGCCAATACCAACAAGACTTCGCCGCAGCCGTTGCTGATGAAGCGCTTGACTCCGTTGAGCAGGAATCCGTCGCCGTCGGGATTTTCCGTCGCCCGCAGGGCGACCGCCTGCAGGTCGGAGCCGGCGTCCGGCTCGGTCAGGACCATGGCGCCGGTCACATCGCCGCGAGCGAAGCGCGGCAGGTATTCCTGCTTCTGCTCTTCGTTGGCGAACAGTTCGATGGTTTCGGCGATTTCCTGCAGCCCGAAGATGGTCATCAATCCCGCATCGGCGCGCGATACGATTTCGATGACCAGGTTGCTGACGAAATTCGGCAGATTCAATCCCCCGAACCGGCGGGGAAGAGGCATGCCCATCAGTTCGGCGTGCGTCAGGTCGCGCAGCGAATCGTAGGTTTCGTCGGCGTAATGCACCTTGCCGTTGATCAGTTTGCAGCCTTGTTCGTCAACCGACGAGGAGCGCGGTTCGATATAATCCGCCGCGATCTCGCCCGCCAGTTCCAGAATGTCTTCGTAATTCCGGAGCGCTTCATCGACGGAGGAGGGCGCATCGGGATACCGGCCCGCATCGGAGAAATTCTGCTCTTTCAATTGGATGATCTCCGACCAATCGATCTGTTTCAGAGCCAATTGAATGTCTGGATTGTCCGTGTAGTAGTTCGCCATGGTTTTTATTCCAAGATGCGGCGTTTATCGATTCAACGCCGCCTCGCCGCGTGATTCGTCGCAGCCGTTATAGGATTGATTTCCAATTCGGTTAAATAGTCTTATAAGCCCGAATTAAGAGGGGGATCACCTTATTGAGATCGCCCACAATGCCGTAATGCGCCACGGAAAAAATGGGCGCTTCGGGATCGGTGTTGATCGCGATGATTTTCGCGGAGTTCTGCATTCCAACCCGGTGTTGAATGGCTCCGCTGATTCCGCACGCGATGTAAAGAACCGGACGGACGGTCGTTCCCGTTTGTCCAACCTGGTGATCTTTGCCGATGTAGCCTGCATCGACGGCCGCGCGGCTCGCGCCGACTTCGCCGCCCAGGACGTGGGCCAGTTCGCGAATCAAATCGAATCCATCGGCGCCGCCGACGCCCGCCCCGCCGGATACGATAATGCGCGCCGATCGCAGATCGACGGTTTTGGGTTTTCGATAGCGTTCGATGACTTCGACGACTTTTTCGGCGCCGGTGATGGAAGGCGTCAGGGAAACGATTTCCGGTTTGCGGCTCTTATCGGCTTGGTCGGGGTGCATGACGCCTTCGCGAACCGTGGCCATTTGAGGGAAATGATTGGGGCTCAAAATGGTGGCGATGACGTTGCCGCCGAAAGCCGGCCGAATCTGATAGAGAATTTTTTCGTGATGTTTGCCGGTTTTGGGATCGAGATAATCTTCGATCTTGAGATCGGTGCAGTCGGCCGTCAAACCGGTTTGCAGTTTGGAGGCGATGCGCGGGGCTAAATCCCGCCCGATCATGGTGGCGCCGAATAAAACGACTCTCGGCTCATGCTGCTGGATCGCTTCACGAACCACTTTGGCGTAAGGCAGCGAGAGAAAATGCTCCAAATCGGGATGATCGGCGACATAGACTTTGTCGGCGCCGTAATGCGCCAGTTCATCCGCCAAATGGCCGATATTCGAACCGGCCAGAACCGCCCCGATTTTCACGTCGTCGCTGTATTCGCCCAATTCACGCGCCTTGCCCAGCAACTCCAACGCAACCGGCTTCAACTGGCCGTCTTCTTGTTCTGCAAATACCCAAATTTCGTGTGATGATGCCATAACCGTGATATCCTGCGTCGATTA